>CAYYJL010000352.1:0-3812 GCA_964472245.1 uncultured Ignavibacteriaceae bacterium
TTGGTTAATTCCGAGTATTTCGGATCGCCATGCCAGTGAGCTATTCTTCTCACCAGTAATTTTTCGTATCGGCGGAGGAATTCTGTAAAGGAGATGGTAAATTTGGAGTTACCGGCAAGGGGCTTGCATATATCAATTAAATCGTTAAAATAAATATCCCACTTTTCTGCTAAATCTTTATTTTTTTCCTGCATTACCTTGCGGGCAAGTTCTATGGTGAATTTGGCTTTTGTATTCACCCGGAACTGGGGAATGAGTGCATAACCATCATAACTAATATCCCGCGTTTCATCATCTTTATAGCGCCATCGTTTGAGAAGAGTCTGCGGGGAGTATATCTTGATTACTTTAGGCAATTTACTGTCCACCACTACATATTTACCGGATTGATGGTTTATCACGGTAAACCAGTGTTCCCAATTATCAACAGAAAGTATACAGGGGTGGGATGCCTTCAGGTGGCCATCCATAACCTTGAGGGCTGCTTTGGGGTCAACTTTCCGGAAGTATTTCATTTCACAGTCGCTGGCTTTGGCAGCTTTTGCCAGTCCTATTTCATCTGTTCCGTGCCACCAGCTGCTGCCTGCAATTCTGGCCAATTCCTTTTCATCCCGGAATCTGCCGAGCATCACCAGCGCATATTTCAACGCAAACGGGCCGCATTCGTAGCTGGAGGGCTGTGGATAAAAGCTCATGAACTTACCATTTTAATTCGCACACATTAATCGTAAATTTAAAGTAATGATATGAAAAAATAAACAATCATTCAATAAATCAAACAGATTCAATGGCTAAAAAGAAAAAAAATGTAACCGTGGGGATAATTTACAATGAACCTTCTCCCGAGTTATACGGCACAAAGAGTAATACATCCGAGGGGGATCTAAAGTTTGTGCCCTACTTTGAAGTTGAAAATCAGACTCCTATGGATGAATTTGATGATATGGTCAAAATTATCAAAAAAGCAGGTTATAATTGCTACGCATTTAACATGCAGGATAATCTGGATAAACTATTAGAGCATCTTTACACCGTAAAACCAGATATTATCTTTAATCAGGTTGAGATATTTGGTATCAGTTCCAGGTATGAAATGAATATAGCCGGGATATATGAAATGATGCGGCTGCATTATACGGGGGCTCCGGTTATCACCCTTGCTAATTGTCAGGATAAAGTACTGACCAAGAAAATCCTGAGGAGTGCCGGCATCCGGGTTGCTGATTTTGAAGTGGTGACCGAAATGATTACAAAACTGCCCGGACATCTGAGTTATCCCGTCATTATTAAACCTGCTTACGAGGATGCTTCGGTTGGTATTGAGTATAATGCTGTGGTGCGCGATGATCAGCGTCTGAAGGACAGAATATCATATATACTTGAACAGTTTAAGCAGCCTGCTATTGTCGAGCAGTTTATTGAAGGCAGGGAGCTTAATATCTCGGTGGTCGGGCACCGCAAACCGGAAGTTTTACCTATCAGCGAAATTGATTTTACCGAAATGCCGGATCATTTAGATAACATAGTCAGCTATCAGGCAAAATGGGACCCCGCCCATGAATCGTATCACAGAACAATTCCAATCTGTCCTGCCGAACTGCCGAAGAATATTGAACACCGGGCAAAAAAAATAGCACTTAAGGCATTCAAAACCATGAATTGCCGGGATTATGCACGTGTAGACTGCAGATTGAACAAAAACGGAGAAGTTTTTGTTCTTGAGGTAAATCCAAATCCGGATCTTACTGAAGGAGCCGGTTTTATGCGTTCCGCTGACGCTGCGGGGTACTCCTACAGCAAGATGCTTGAAAAAATTATTGAATCTGCTATTAAACGTAAAGAAAGGAACTACTGATGAAATGTCCTGTTGATAATGTTGATCTTCTTATTTCTGACCGGCAGGGGATAGAAATAGATTACTGTCCCAAATGCCGAGGAATCTGGCTTGACCGCGGTGAACTTGACAAAATCATTGAAAGAAGCAGCAGCTTTGAGCAAGGCGGGCGGGATGATACCCGGAGAGATGAACCGAGAAAAGATGAATTCAGGCGGGATGATTACCGCTCCGGTGATGATTACAAAAAGTACGGTGATAAGCCGTATAAAGACGACTACTATTACAAAAAGAAAAAAGGGGGATTTTTAGGCGAGTTGTTTGACTTTGACTGATATATAAACAAAAAACCCCTCGTGAGAGGGGCTTTTTGTTTTAAAGGGAAATATTACTGAACTGCTGGTTTAAAGACGAAGCGTTTAGCCAGTTCGTATGTTCCGAACAGTGCAGCGGTAAAAATCAAATCTCCGGCAAAGGTGTTACGGAAAAACGGAATGGCGAGCGTGTAACACTGTATCAGTCCGTCAAAAGTTTTAGGATACAGCGTTCCGGTTACCCAAACGGAAAAGTTTGTTATCAGGAAAAATAAAACTGATGAAACAAGAGATGCGGCTAATGTATTCACAACACCCGGATTTTTTCTCAGGTACATTCCGATAGTTACTATCAGTACATATGAAAAATAGACTGCAAATAAATCTGGGTGAAGCCCGATCACCAAATCTGTTATAAAAAGTGCGGTGAGGGGAATTATAACGGCAAGATTACGGCTGCCGATGTACGCTCCGCCGAAAAGCGCTACAGCGCCGATAGCGGCAAAATTTCCGGGCAGTTGAATTAATCTTGAAAGCGCTCCAATCGCAATTAATGCAATTGCCAGCCATATTTTTCCGTCAAATTGGTTTTTCATGTGTTCTCCTTAAATCTCTGATTTCAATGATGTAATTTACCTTTTTTTGATGAAACTTGTTATGAAAAATATTTTCACCCATCTCTTAAATCACTCGCTGTCGTAGCTTAAACGCACACCCGCAAAAACGGAGAGGCGCGGGTTTCCGTAGCCGAGTACCTCCTCATATTTTTCGTTGAGCAGGTTTTCTCCACGAAGATAAATTTTAGTGAAAGAATTCAGCTGATAGGTGGCTGCCAGGTGAACCAGCAGATAGGAATCCAGCACTTTTCTTGTGGCGGGGAAAGTTCCAAAATCCATATCATCCCGTTCACCGGTAAAGATGGTTCTTGCACTGAGCGTCAGGTTATGCAGCGGCGAATACAGGATATTAAGTGCAAATTTATGTTCAGGCCTGCGCAATAATTTTTTATCAAAATCTGCTGACCCTTCGCTTTTATCAATGGTCTTAAGATAAGTATAGGATGTCTTTACGGAAACATTGCTTAACACGTCTGCCTTACTGTACAATTCAATGCCGGAAGCTTCTGCTTTTTTTGTATTAATGGTTTTAAAGTTGGAATCGAACCCGAATAAATCAGAATATTTGGTATCATGATACTTAATGCCAAGATGCCCGTTAACAGGCACCAGATAAAACTCAAAACCGGCATCCCATCCTGCACTTTTTTCCGGATTCAGTTTGTCGTTGCCGTATGCGGGGTCAAACAGATAAAAGAGTGAGGGGGCTTTATAACCGGTGCCATAGGTAAAGGTAAGCTTTGTATTAATTGCCTCAATAAAATATCCCTGCCCGATGCGGAAGGTTACATTACCGCCGAATTTTTCATGATTGGTGTAGCGGATACCGTAACTGCCGGAAAGATTTTTAACCGGGTCTATCTGCGCCTGCGTATATACGGCGGTACTCTGCATGGATGATTTAGGAAAAACACTCAGAAAATCTCCAAATGAACTGTAATTGTAATATTCTGATATGGCAGTCTCGTTTTCTAATTCCACTCCCGCAACACCTGAAACTATATCAGCGGGGTTAAAATTTGCCCGTATTTCATTCTTCAACTTGTT
>CAYYJL010000353.1:0-3804 GCA_964472245.1 uncultured Ignavibacteriaceae bacterium
GAACACAAAGAAGGCACAAGGGACACAGAGAGGAACCGGAGCTCCTCTCTGTTATTAATATTTTATCATTCCCCAAAGACAATTCTGTTAATCGTGTCTTATCCTGTCATCGTGTTTTATTTGAGGAGCGTCATCTTTTTAGTGATGGTCTGCCCCCTGCCGTAACTTAACTTACAGATATATACACCGCTGGCGTAGCTGCCGCCGTCAAAAGGCACAGTGTATCTGCCCGGCTCATACAATCCTGAAGCAAGCACTGCTAACTCATTACCCAAAATATCATATACCTTTACGGATATTTCACTCTTTTCCGGCAGAGCAAATTCTATCTGCGTTACCGGATTAAAGGGATTAGGATAGTTTTGTGAAAGAGAGTAATCGGTAACGATACTGCTGCCGTTAAAATACACTTGTTTAACGTTGCCTTTTGACACCTCATTAGCAGAACGTACACGTGTTAATAAAGACGAATTCATTGGAACACTTGATGATGGTATAAGCCGTAATCTTACCTGACGGGTTCCAATTCCGGAAGTATTTACCTGATAGGATATATTATCATATTTTGTTAATGCATTTCTCGTAAAATTAACATTATCATACTCACCCAGTATTTCGCCGGTTACATAGTCTTCCAGCACTAATCTGAAGTTTACAATACCAGTTTCACCCAATACAGCAGAACAGCCGGCAGTATCTAAAACACGGTATTGTACTGAATACCCGAACTCCGATTGATTCTGAAGCATGAATGGATCACTTACCATGAATTGTTTCAGATGTTCAAAGTTTTGAATATTTAAGGTGTCCGGAATTACGGGAAACAATACAGGGTTATTATCGGCTGTTATATCTCCAAAAGAAAAGATAAACTGTGCATTGTCTGCAAATAAAACCCCTGCACGGGAAGCACTCATTGAATTCAGCTGTTCTTTTTGCACTGCACTCAGGTATTGTGATTTATTAAAATAATAAGGAGTGGTACCTGTATGTAAAGCATAACCGAACATCGTGGTAAACAAGCCGCCGTTATTAAGTTCAACTGCTGAGCCGGAGGTGCTTAATGAATATTCGGTATAGAAATTTGTATTTTTCATGCATTTATTCAAAAAGGATGAACCGTTCTGCTGAGACCATGCAATAGCGTAGCCCGGTGTACCTTCCAGGCGGTTGATGTTTGCATGAACAACATTTGAACCGAATGACCATGCTGAAGGGTTATCCAATGCACGGAATACTGTTTCACGGAAACTTTGAACTCCGGTGGTTCCGTTCGTATTACCCTGTTTTTCAAATTCTTGTTCAGAATCATCAATGTATCCAATCCAGGTAACTCGGGGTATATCATCTGAGGTAATAGAAGTTATACTTGGTTTATAATTCCAGGTATATCCTTTTCCGTATGAAATATTCTCCTGAGCAGGGAAACTGAACGTACTGCCGTTCCAGACAATCTTTTGATACATAATGTGGCAGTATTGATCTGAAAGATTCCCCTGCTGCCAAAGAAGGTGTATGTTGTTTGGGCTGCCTGAGGGCATGGTTGAGATTGCGGGGTTAGAGGAATTTTCATCCGTACCGCTAATATATGAATCAATTCCGCCATTAAGACCGGATATATAATAACTGCCCGCCTGGCTGTTGTAGGCAACTGTGCCTGCATCGTAATATAATCCGCTTGGATTAAAAGGGTCTGATTCCATATCGTTTCTATATACTACAACAAATTTACCCGAGCCGGCAAAATCTGCCAGTACGGGCTGCGAATCAAAGGAGTAATTAACGTATTCATTTTCCCAAACGACAGCTGAGTCAACAACAGAGCTGCTGTTAGTAGAGTATAATTTGATTTTAATTCTTAAATTGTCCGAAGAAGTTTTTTCCTGATATACAATCAGGAGGTTACCGTTGCAAAATTCCATTGCCGGAGATTTGGCAATACCGGATGAAACCGGGGCTGCCCCATTTGCCAATGACCAAGTGGCACCGTTATCGGTTGATTTTTCCAGCCATATATATCCCATGCTTTCATAAACATTAAAGTTCTCTCCTGTAAAATACTCACGCACAATATGCCTTTGACCTGAATTTGCATACGCTGAAGAGTTACTTGTTACTTCAGACAGCTTAATATTTGATTGAACAATAGTACCCGCAGATTTGAATACTACACCTGTTGTGCTGCTATGTTGATATTGAAAATCTGCGCCATTACCCGGGCTTGCAGACCAACCCAGAAAATAAACTGAATGCGATTTACCTGTTTGGCTCAGGTTAATACTGCCTGGCATTGTATTTTTTAGGGAATAGAATGGATTATTTATCTGATTGAAATCCTGGTTTAAAAATACACCTTTCTCATTAGCACCATATTTTCCGTTTGGTTCGTATTCAGAAGTCGCCTGAATCCAATGATCTCCCGGTTGAGTCCCGTTTTGGAGTACGTACCATGGATCTTGAAATTCAAAGGTACCAATGTTAGACAATACAGCCCCTTCAATTTTTGATTCGATTTTGACATAATCAAGGCCAAAAAACTTTGCGTGCTGCAATAAATTTTGGTTTACAAGGACAGTTCTATACATTAAATGATCATAAGATTCTTCATTCCATTTTTTATGTTTAATTGTTGGTTTTAGGCCCGGTTGGTTAATAAACCTCTCATTATTTGTGCCTATGGAATATTGGCCGTTTGGTGCTGTAATATAGTTTCCAGAATAATATGACTGAGGCCCAAAGTTTAAAGTACCGGTCAGGTACCCGCCTGTTTCCCCGTTGGTGTTCTGTAGGTGAATTAAATGCTGGAGAAGTTCCGGCCTATAAACCAATAAGGTTTGATTCATTCTTGACCCTTGATTTGGAGTAAATGAATTTCTGCAGGAAGGAACTTCGGTTATCATGTAGTTGGTAGTTAACGGAGTATAATTAGTCTGGTCACAACCATCTTTAGGCGGGGTTTTAACCGGATCCCATTGACAGTTAAGATGATTGATCCCACTGACGTTCATCCTGCCCCAAGGATCTGCATGTGTATCATACAATAAATCACCTCTCGTGTCCCAATTTGCACAACCGCCGTTACGGTCGATATTTTCAAATCCAAAATAGGTTTCAAAAGTGTGGTATAAATCAAAAAAATGACCCATTTCATGCGGCAGAGTTGTGATATGGGCATCATTCCGGATGATGATTCCCTGCGGACCTTCCGGGTTTGTCCTCGGGCTGAAACTAGCCATGCCATTAAGATTGGATCCGTCTACATATAAAGAATTTACAAAGTAAATATTAATACAGCCATAGATATAGTATTCATTTCTCAGTAAATCAGCTTCAAAAATATCATCAATGTTAAAATAAGTCGAATTGTCAAGGTATTTTGTTTCATAAACGAAAAATTGAAAATAAACAGGATCAAAAGCATCATAAAGCTCATCCAGTTTACTATTAATTTGGGTAGGTGTTGCTCCACCGGAACCGTCATCACGGCGGATAACATGTATAATAATTCTGATCGGGTCAGTAACGGCAACTCTTTGCAATCCGGTCAGATCACCTGATTGAGCTTCTTCCAATAAAGTCCCTTCCGCCGGAGCAGTTAGACAATCAATTTCCTGGGCCTGCAAGAATCCCGTAAAAAATAAAAAGAGAAAGAAAAATCTTAAGTTTTTCATATTTACTCCTGATTAATAGAACAGTATTGCGGGCTGTTGATTAAATTTGGAGTGCAAATAAAAAGTTTTGCCATGTTTTACATGGGATGCTTGTTGAATTTATTTGCACTCCGCCCGTTTGGTGCCGCAATCA
>CAYYJL010000354.1:0-3796 GCA_964472245.1 uncultured Ignavibacteriaceae bacterium
TTTGGCGGCGGTATCTTCTTCTCAGCTGACGGCGGCAACTCATGGCTGCAGCAGCAGATTGAGTATGAACACATCTGGTCACTCGGCGTGACTTCTAACGGAACCATTTTTGCAGGTACCTACGGAAGAGGATTGTTCTACTCAACTAATAACGGCGCTAACTGGCTGCCGGGCTTAGGAATACCAAGCTCCTTCATCTACGCTATCAGCGTTGATAATGCAGATAACATTTATGTAAGTACATGGGCAGGCGGTGTATATGCAGCTCAGGGCGGATCATTTGGTCCGGAAGCTCCTGGTGCAGGTTCAACCGTAATGAGCGGATTCACCTGGTCTCCGATAGGAATGCAGGGTTACGCAGTAAGCTCATTGCTTGCAAATCTTCAGACCGGTGCTCTCTATCTGGGTACCAATCAGGGTCAGTTCTTTAAGAACGAAACTCCGCTTGGTGTAAAACCGGTTACATCTTCTGATGTACCTGTGGAATTCAGTCTTGAACAGAATTATCCTAATCCGTTCAACCCTGAAACCAATATCAGGTTTGCATTACCGAAGAAAGAGAACGTAACACTCATCGTGTACAACATACTCGGTCAGCAGGTACGCACTATACTGGCAGGTGAACTCGAAGCAGGAGTTTATAACTTCAGCTTCCAGGCAGAAAACCTTGCAAGCGGCGTGTATATCTACAGTCTGAGAGCTGGTTCTGTAACGATGACTAAGAAGATGATTCTTCAGAAGTAAAAAAGTCATTATACTCTAATGAAAGTAAGGGCTGCTTTGAAAAAAGCAGCCCTTTTTTTATGCCCTTAAATCAATAAAAACTGCAACTTACAAAGAGGAAATTCATCTAAATAGATGAAAAAGGAATATTTTTACTATCAGAATGATTGAAATTCAGAGGAAATAATGGCTTTTAATTTTAATAAGTTTACCGTTAAAGCTCAGGAAGTAATTCAGAACTCGCTTGAGATTTGTACTAATTACAGTAATCAGGTTTTGGAGCCGGAGCATATACTGGCTGCAATGATTGAAGAAGTAAACAGTTTAACGGAGAGCATACTGCGCAAGGCAGGGGCAAATGTCAGCAATATAAAAATCCGTATCAGCGAACTGATAGACCGGCTCCCTAAAATATCCGGAGCGGGTATAGCCGAGCAGCAGATATCCAACAAAACAGCATCATTATTTGAAGCTGCATTCAGTGAAGCAGGCAAACTGAAGGATGAGTATATATCCACAGAACATCTTCTGCTTGCACTGGCAGGTGAGAAAGGTCCTGCAGGCCAGCTGCTGCGTGATGCGGGAGTATCCGGAGAGCTGATTCTTAAGGCACTGAAAGAAGTGCGCGGCAATCAGCGTGTTGTATCTCAAAATGCTGAGGACACATATCAGTCACTCAAAAAATTCGGGAGGGACTTAAACGAACTTGCCAAAAGCGGCAAGCTTGACCCGGTTATCGGACGCGATGAAGAAATCAGAAGAGTGCTGCAGGTGCTTTCCCGCAGAACCAAGAATAATCCCGTCCTGATCGGAGAGCCCGGAGTAGGCAAGACTGCTATAGCCGAAGGCATTGCGCATCGTATTGTTTCCGGTGATGTACCTGAAAATCTTAAAACAAAAAAAATAGTTGCTCTTGATATGGGAGCCATGATAGCAGGTGCGCAGTTCCGCGGACAGTTTGAAGAACGTATGAAAGCTGTGTTAAAAGAAGTAACTTCATCAAACGGCGAGATTATTTTATTCATTGATGAGCTTCATACCTTAGTGGGTGCAGGCGCTGCAGAAGGCGCAATGGATGCTGCCAATATATTAAAGCCAGCACTGGCAAGAGGGGAGCTGCATTGCGTGGGTGCAACGACGCTGAACGAATATAAAAAGTATATAGAAAAAGATGCAGCACTTGAACGGAGATTCCAGCCCGTTATTGTTTCGGAACCGGGTGAGGAAGATTCTATTTCCATCCTGCGCGGGCTTAAGGAAAAATATGAGATTCACCACGGAGTAAGAATAACCGATGGTGCCATTGTTGCAGCAGTGCAGCTTTCCGAGCGGTATATATCAGACCGGTTTCTGCCGGATAAGGCGATTGACCTGATAGATGAATCGGCATCGCGGCTCCGTATAGAAATTGATTCCATGCCGGAAGAACTTGATTCCTTAGAAAGAAAAACACGGCAGCTTGAGATTGAGCGCCAGGCACTGCGCCGGGAAAAAGATGATGCTTCCGAAAAGCGGCTGGATGAACTTGAAAAGGAACTGAGTGCGCTGAATGAGGAAAAATCCACACTGAAGCTGCACTGGCAAAATGAAAAAGAGAGAATAGGGAAGATCCGCGCGATCAAGGAGAAAATTGACTTGCTGAAAACGGAAGCGGAAAAATTTGAACGGGAGAACAATTATGAAAAAGTTGCGGAAATCCGTTACGGCAAACTCACGGAATTGGAAAAGCAGTTAAAAGCCGAATCAGCCCAGCTGGAACTGGTGCAGAAAGATAAACGCCTGCTTAAAGAAGAAGTTGAAGCGGAAGATATTGCAGAGATTGTTGCCAAGTGGACCGGCATACCCGTGCAAAAAATGCTTGAAAGTGAAAAGGCAAAACTGCTGAAGCTGGAAGATGAACTGCACAAAAGGGTCATCGGTCAGGATGATGCTGTTATTGCTGTTTCAAATGCCATACGCAGAAGCCGTGTGGGTTTGCAGGATACAGCGCGGCCGGTAGGGTCATTTATTTTCCTGGGAACCACAGGCGTTGGAAAAACAGAACTTGCACGTGCACTAGCAGAATCTCTATTTGACGATGAACATGCGATGATACGGATTGATATGTCCGAGTATATGGAAAAGTTTTCCGTATCAAGATTAATCGGTGCGCCTCCGGGATATGTGGGATATGAAGAAGGGGGACAGTTAACCGAGGCAGTACGGCGCAGGCCGTATTCCGTTGTGCTGCTTGATGAGATAGAAAAAGCGCATCCGGATGTTTTTAATATACTGCTGCAGGTGCTTGATGACGGCAGGTTAACGGATAATCAGGGGAGGACAGTAAATTTTAAGAACACCATATTAATTATGACCAGCAACATCGGTTCTCAGCTTATTCAGGATGAACTTGAACGTGCCGGAGAAAACATTGAAGATATGCTGGGAGGGCTCCGCTCCAAAATAGTTGACCTGATGCGCCGCGTTATCAGGCCGGAGTTCCTGAACAGGATAGATGAAGTGGTAATGTTTAAGCCGTTAACAAAAGAAGAGCTGCGCAGCATTGTGGATATACAAATAGAAAAAGTAGCCCGTATGCTTGATGCCCGCTCCTTAACCCTGGAATTAACCGATGAAGCAAAAGACTGGCTGGCAAGAATAGGATACGATGTCAGCTTTGGAGCAAGACCGCTTAAGCGCTCTATACAAAAGTATCTCAGTAACCCGCTTTCCCGCTATTTACTGGAGGATACCTTTGCTGAAGGAGATACAATTCTCTGTGAAGTAAGTGAACGTGGAAATCTGGAGTTTACGAAAAAGTGATATATTTAACTTAAGCACGGGGCTGTATCTGCCCTGTGCGGGTGGGGGATTGGCGATGCGGATTGCTCCAGGGAGGTTAAGCTGAAATCAAGACTTTGATTTATTGATGACCTATGGCGGAAATGAAAGCACATACCATTGCTTTTGTAAAATAAACGTTAGAAATTGAAATCACGGTTCAGGAATTGTATGGAAGAAAAAAGCAGTATAATCATATACAACACCGCTGATGGCAAGGCCTCTGTTAGTCTGTATGCCAGGGACGGTTCTG
>CAYYJL010000355.1:0-3791 GCA_964472245.1 uncultured Ignavibacteriaceae bacterium
GGCAGTCGTTGCTGTACACATAGGCGGTTATTTTATCCAACCGTTTTCTCGAAAGGATGTACTGGCGGTCATTATTGCCGGCTTCTATATTAATGTGTTTCGGGTTGATACGGGGATAGGTGAAATATACACTTTCCTTGTAAAATGGTACGGAGTAATCTATCACGCCGGATGAATCAAGTTCTCGGAACTGTAAATCCAGGGTTTTATCCTCTATACCTAATTTTTCGGCAAGCTGATTCAACTGCAGGGAAATTTTATGCTGAAAAGGAGCGCCGCCGTATTCCTGCAGAATGCGGATGATGGTATCGGAATACGGTGCATTAATATGGCTTTTTACAAAATCCTTAAGCTCTGCCGGAGAAATGAGAAATTTAACCGAGCAGGCGGTATTTGCAAGGGTGGTGAAATGTATATATCCTGCCTGTTCAAGCAGTTTGAGCCCGCCGTCAATCAGGTTTTTGGTAAGCACATTGCCTGAGGCGCGTTTTATATATTCATAGTTTACCTGCACGGAGGAATCGGACTTTTGCCCCATACGCAGTCCCGCAGAGTCGGCCAGTGCTGTATATAAAATTTCCATCTGCTCTTTGGAAGGGTAGGCGCTTTTAATAAACAGTTCCTGAATGCGTATATCCTTAGTATCAAAGAGCAGCACGGCTGCTGCGGGGAGACCGTCCCTGCCTGCTCTGCCGATTTCCTGATAATAATTTTCCGGGGAGCCGGGTATATTGTAATGGATAACCAGCCGTATGTTGGATTTATCAATACCCATCCCGAAGGCATTGGTAGCGATAATTACATTAACCCTCCCCTGAAGAAAATTTTCCTGTATGGCTTTACGCTGCGCGGAGGGGAGACCGGCATGATAAAAACTGCAGGTAACTTTATTGACGGTCAGGAATCCATACAACTCTTCGGTTTGTTTTCTGGAGGCAGCATATATAATGGCGGGGGTATCATGCATGGAAAGGAGTTCGAGTATCTTCTCCTTTTTACGCCTGGTTCTGATAACGCTGAGGGAGAGATTTTCCCGTTCAAAGCCGCGTACAAATACCCTGGCGCCTTTGATGCCAAGCTGATTTACTATATCTGCTGCAACTTCCGGTGTTGCGGAAGCAGTGAAAGCAGATATTTTGGTAATACCGATATAATCACAAAACTTGCGTATGCGCCGGTAATCCGGGCGGAAGTTGTGCCCCCACTCGCTGATGCAGTGAGCTTCATCCACAAATAGGAAATCGGGTTTCAGTTCTTTCATCGTATCAGCAAAGGTGATGATGCCCAGACGTTCCGGAGAAACATAAAGGATTTTTATTTCTCCGGCGCGGATACGGTTATATACGGTATCAAATTCGTAGGACTCCATGCTGCTGTTTATATATGCAGCGCGGGTCTCATTTTTATTGAGCGTATCAACCTGATCTTTCATTAAGGCAATCAGGGGAGAAATCACGATTGAAAAGCGGGGGGCTGCCAGGGCAGGAAGCTGAAAACAGAGTGATTTACCGGCACCGGTGGGGAGTATAGCCAGCGTGTTGTTGCCCGCTGTTATGCTTTCAACAATTTCCTGCTGCCCTGCTCTGAAACCGGAAAATCCGAAGTGTGTCTGTAAAAGTTTCCTCAAATCCATACAGGAAATATAATTCTGTAATCAGAGAATAAATAACGGAAAGGGATGAATAGCTTTTATAGAGGAGTAATATTACTTATCCGAGAATGGGCATCAAGTATATTGTGGTAGGAAATTTGACAGTGGCAGAAATGGTTTCCATGACCGCGGAGTGGTCAAATATCTATAGAAAAATTAATAACGCAACAAACGACATCAGAGATGTCGAATATTCTTGCCGGGGTTAAGTTTCGGAATAAAAGTGCGAACCGTTCAGTGACACAGACTCGTAATACCAATTTTTATCCATGTGACGGGAAAATCCCCGGTCTCTTCTCAACTTTGCCATATTTTTATTAATTAGTATCTTTCAGGGTTAAAATGGTCTGAATTGACCTTTTTCCGTTCAAACAGTTTTAAGTTGCAGATTTCCTCTGAAATTAATGAAAAGATTCGAATGAATATGAAAATGTTACCCGTGCTGCTGGTCCTGATGCTGAGTATAAACAGTTTTGCACAGTATGATACTGAACAGCTGAGAAACAACCCTAAATCCGATGTTTATTTTCAGGGGTTTTACTGGAACTCTCCTCCGGGGGGAATCTGGTGGGATTCACTTGCAAAACTTGCCCCGCGCCTGGCTTCAGCGGGTTTTTCCGCTGTGTGGTTTCCTTCACCGGTAAAGGGAGCAGCAGGCGGCTTTTCCATGGGATATGACCCGTATGATCACTACGATTTTGGCGAGTATAACCAAAAGGGCTCACGGGAAACCCGGTTCGGCAGCCGGCAGGAGCTGCTGCAATCAATAAAAGCTTACCGCGATGTCGGCATTGATGTTTTTGCCGATGCGGTTATGAATCACATGAACGGCGGGGAGGCGTATATACCCGTTGCCTGTAAACCGACACCCAGCTACCGGGATTCCAACTGGCTGCTATTTGAATACCCCAACGGCTCGCAGCGTTTTAAGAAAAATGCCTCAGATTTTTATCCTAATCAGTTAACTTGTGATGTGAACCCTCCGTATCACGGACCCGATGACCCGATCTTTGGTTTTGGCGAATGGCTTGCTCATGATAAACCATCGGTCAGAGACAGTCTTATTGCCTGGGGCAAATATCTGATTAATACCATGGGATTTAAAGGTTTCAGAGTTGATGCGGTAAAGGGGATAGATCCGGTATTTATGGGCCAATGGGTGCAGGGCATTCCCGGTTCTAATTATGCAGTAGCAGAGTATTATGGCGGTCTCAGTGAAATCATGTACTGGTTTAATCAGACACAAAATGTAAACGGGGGCGATGTTGCCATGTTTGATTTTCCCCTGAGATTTACACTGAAGGATATGTGCAACAACACAACCGGCAGTTTTGATATGACATTTCTTGATGGCGCCGGGCTGGTGAATGCGGGAATGTCCGGCTTTGATGTCTCAACCTGGGTAGAAAACCATGATGTGGACAGAATCGGCTGGGACGGCACTATCGCAAACGGACACGACCCCATTATCTCCGACAAAATGCTTGCTTACGCATATATACTGTTTTCTGAGGGGAGGCCTTCTGTCTTTTTCAAGGATTATATTGATTACGGTTTCGGCGGCAAACTTGATACGCTGATCTGGATCCGCCAGAAATTTATCGGCGGCGGAACCACCAAACGGGGCGGACTGAATGCTTATTATATACGGCAGGACGGCAATCAGGATCAGACCTCACTTGCGCGTGATATATATGTTGCCAGAAGAAACGGCTTCGGCGCACAGCCGGGCGGGTATCTGCTCATTAATGACAGCCCCAATCAGTGGGTAGATGTGTGGGTGGATACGGAACTTCCTATCGGTTCCTGGTACAAAGATTACACGGGACGGGATGTAAACAAGCAAGTGGTTGGTCCTTCTCCCGGCGGAAACAAAAACCGTGTGAAACTGTGGGTGCCGCCAAGAAGTTTTACTGTATATGTAGGCGATACCACACAGTCCATAAATCACCCGCCGGTTCTTCTGCCCGTGCCTGATTTAACCGGATATACAAATAGCGTCTTGGAGTATAAGGTAAATGCTTATGATGTTAACGGGCCGGCACTCAGTTATTCTTTAACCGGAAACCCCGCATGGTTAGGTGTAACCAATACAGGCATTCTTACAGGAACCCCGGGCAGCAATGCCACCGGTGAATCA
>CAYYJL010000356.1:0-3761 GCA_964472245.1 uncultured Ignavibacteriaceae bacterium
CTTCTTCACCTTTTTTCTTAGCGATGAAGTCTGAAACGCCTTTTATCGCACCGCCGACAAATATCGGCAAGGTGGTTGAAAGCGGAAGGTATGCACCTACTGCAAAGGAAAGGGATTTAACACCGCAGAGTTCCATGGTGATGGAAAGGAACACACCAACCAAAACAAACTGCCAGTCTAAGTTAAAGCTCAACAAACCTTTGATTAAGGTTGCCATCAATGTACCTTGGGGAGCCGGGAATTTTTCGCTGCCGATTGCATGCTGAATTCCCTGTGCTGCCATATCTGCCGTCGGTTTATCAAGTACCTGAACGGTAGCACCGATAACCACTGATGAAACAATTGCTCCGATAAAGAGTGCCAACTGCTGATACTTAGGAGTACCGCCAACTAAGTGACCTGTCTTTAAATCCTGAGAGGTAGCACCTGCGTTTGCAGCTGCAATACAAATCATACCGCCTACTACTAATGCCATCGGCTCATAAAACTTACCGGTCATACCAACTGCAATAAATACTAAAGCAGTTCCCATAAGGGTTGCAATGGTCATACCTGATATCGGGTTAGAGCTGGAACCGATGATACCCACGATTCGGCTGGATACAGTTACGAAGAAAAATCCGAATACAACAACCAGCAATCCGATTAAGAATTTACTGAAGATGGAGTCACCCGGAATCTGCGGGAGTATTGCGATTAATAAAATTAATCCGGCACTGCCTGCTAATACGGTAACAAATGATAAATCATCTTCTGTTCTTACAACTGTTTTTGAAGCAGATTTATCCTTTAAAGAAGCGAGACTATCCTTAAAAGAGGAGATGATAGTAGGGAGTGTTTTTAACAAAGTAATAAAACCGCCTGCTGCTACTGCACCGGCACCAATCTGGCGGACATATGCAAAATAAATAGCAGAGGAATAATCAGAAAATGTTTTTGTGACAGGATCCCAGCCACCCTTACCTCCGGCAACTGCCATATCCTTTAAGTATCCAAGCTTAACCAGCTGCAGTGCAATTACTTCTGCAGGCACCAGAGTTGCCAGCAGAGGGATGAGACCTAACCATGCAAAGACACCACCGGCAACCAACACGCCGGCAATCTTAGGCCCGATAATGTAACCAACACCCATATATTCCGGTGTGATTTCACCGTTGATTTTGGCAGATGGGAAATATTTATTGGTTTGTGCTGTCATCCAGGCAGGAGCTTCTGCGATGACGTGGAAAATCTTTTGAAGGGCTGCATATAAAAATGCAAGTCCGAGTCCCTGATATGCGGTCTTAGCGAAGTCTCCGCCTTTTTCACCTGCAATCAATACGGAGGCGCAGGCAGTTCCTTCAGGATACGGAAGTGTGTGATGTTCTTTTACAATAAGTGAACGTCTGAGGGGAATCATCATTAATGTTCCCAAAATACCGCCAAACATTGCCAGGAAGAAGATAGTCCAGTAGTTAAAATACTCTGCACCTACGCTCACGCCGTTTTCATTTGCTGACATGAATAAAAATGCAGGCAAAGTAAAAACAACGCCGGCTGCTATTGATTCACCCGCCGAACCGGTTGTTTGGATGATATTGTTTTCAAGAATTGTGGTCTTGAAAAACCTTCTGCCCAATGAGATTGCCAGTACTGCAATCGGTATTGAGGCGGAGACGGTCAAACCGGCTTTGAGTGCCAGATATACCGTTGCTGCTCCGAACAATATACCAAATACTGCTCCGAGCAAAATGGATTTCATAGTGAATTCTGGAACGGAATGGTCCGTAGGAGAGATATACGGTTTAACTTGTGGAATGGTTTCGGCTGAATCGGCCATCAAGAAACTCCTTCACTTATATTGTTTAGTTACGTAATTACAAAATTAAAATATTTGTAAAATTGGAGTTAAATCCAAACAAATAACGTGCAAAATACAAAAAATTGGAATATTAAAACTCCGGACCCCACATTTCTGTATGACACAGTGCAAAATCAAACCGCACAGGATCATGTTTGTCATAGACTTTCAAACTTTCTGTTATCTGCTCAGCCATTCGTTTGTTTGGTATTTTCAAATTGGTCAAACCTAAACGTACAGATGCTTGAGCTATATGTGTATCAACAGGGATTAAGAGATTAGAAACAGGAATAAAATCCCACAAACCAAAATCAATTTTGTCATGCCGCACCATCCAACGCAAAAAGAGATTAGCCCTCTTACAGGCGCTTCCCTTTTCAGCATCCGGAAACATGTGTTTCAGCCCTACGGTGATTGAAGTGTATTGACCGGCATACTGATAAAAAGTAGTGTGAAATTCTGAGAAAAGGTCAAATGGATTTATAACGGCTGTCTTTTTTGCGTACATGTGAAACAATTCCCCTAATGTTCCATAATCCCGTAGAATGGAAGCCAATACGGTAAAAAGGATATCAATATCTTTGTCAGAATAAATCCGGTACATCAAGGAGTCTCCACGCTTAAGTATATCCCCTTCCCTGTATTTTTTTAAGCTCTTTGCAGGTGAAGCGCCGAGGAAATCCGTAATCTTTGATAGAATCATCCCTGTCTGCTTAATATTACCGAAGGCAAATGTGCTGGCGAGTAATGCAATAAGTTCGATATCAGATTTATGGCTGTATCGTTTTGGAAAAATTATCGGGTCAGCACCTAGTTTTGTCTCATCATAGTTCTTGTAGAGGGTTTCCAAATGCTTCTTTAAGACCGGATCAAATGTATGCTGGAAATTTGACATATCCGCCTGGATGAAATTGTGTTTTATGACTAAACAAAGATGCGTATTTTTAAGGTTAGTTTATAATTTTACTTTAGAGAAACAATCCGGATTTATGGCCATCTTACCGATTACGATTTATGGAGATAAAATACTCCGCAAAAAAGCTGCACCAGTTCAGAAAATGGATGCTGAAACTAAAAAACTTATTAAGGATATGTTCCACACTATGGATAATGCAGCCGGCATCGGTTTGGCAGCAAATCAGGTTGGCAGTTCAAAAGCTATTTTTGTAATAGATGTTTCTGAGGTTGAAGGTCTGGAGCAATACAGGAAATTTGTCTGCATAAACCCAAGGATAGTAGAAAAATCCGAAGAACTGATAAAATTGGAAGAAGGATGTTTAAGCATTCCGGGAGTCAGGCAGGCAGTTGAACGGCCTAAAAGAATAAAACTGCAATATATGGATGAGGAGATGCAGCTGCGGGAAATAGACAATGATGATTTTCTTGCACGGGTGCTGCAGCATGAGTTTGATCATTTGCAGGGGATATTTTTTACAGACCTGTTAGACGAGGAATCACAAAAAATCTTAAAAAAACAATTAAACAGAATTAAAAAACGGGATATGGATGTTGATTATCCCGTTACCGAGCCGTAATATATATGAAGATAATTTTTTGGGGAACTCCGCAGTTTGCCGCATACTCTCTGGAACATCTTGTTCAGTCAGGATATAATGTTCAGGCAGTGGTAACCGCACCTGATAAACAAAAAGGGAGGGGGCTTAAAACTGCTTTCTCTGAAGTTAAAGAAACCGCATTAAAATATAAGCTGCCCGTGCTTCAGCCGGAAAAATTATCCTCGCCTGAGTTTATTGAAGAACTGATGTCCTTTAATCCGGATATATTCGCCGTTATTGCATTCCGGATTCTGCCAAAAGAGATTCTTGCCCTTCCTGTAAAAAGCACTTTTAATCTGCACGGGTCCATATTGCCGCAGCTGCGCGGGGCTGCACCGATTCAATGGGCTCTGATTAATGGCCTT
>CAYYJL010000357.1:0-3760 GCA_964472245.1 uncultured Ignavibacteriaceae bacterium
GCAGCACTCAGCCCGCCCAATCCCCCGCCGGCAATTGCCGCCTTTTTACGCACTTGTTTTTCTTTCCTTAAAAACCGTGTAAAAGTAGATCCACCATGATATCATGGAAAATGAATAGAAAAAATCTTCATACGGAATGGTTAAAAACCTGCCGCCCCAGATTGCGCTGTCGTTATACCAGACAATGGGCGGCTCCGTCAACAGATAATTTACTATCAGAAAGGGAATATAACTGATTGCAAGGGTAAGATAAAAGTTTAATGACTGAAGAAGCTTTGTTTTTTTGTATGCGCCGTATAACAGAAATCCCGCACAAAAAAGCAGTACGGTAAAGGTGTAATACTGCGTGTTGAATATAGCAGCTGCAAAAGTGAGCAGGCCGGCAGTAATATAAAACAACCAATCCGGTATGCCAAGTACCCTGTCCTTCAGGTAAAAGTGTATTGTCTCAAAAATGAATACGATACTGTAAGGAACGGTGATAAAGAAGAGAATCTCCTCAAGCGGCAGGCCGTAAAAATTGATGCCTGTGGTGTAGAGCGGGTTAAAACCCCAGTCCCCACGCTGTACTGCTATCACATCCCAGATTATATATACGGTGCTGACGATTCCTATGGAACGCGCCAGCACACCAAGTTTCTTATAAAAGCCGACATTTTTTTCAAAGGAAAAAAGCAGGGGGAAAAGAACAATGCCAATATTTATCAGCAGATACCTGCTCATCATTTATAAGCTGACGTACAGCCGGCGGATCTGATTTCTTTCATGATGTGTCAAGTCAGAACTCTCTAGCATGAATTCCACAATACCCTGCAATATCTTAGGGGGAAGATTTCTGCCGCCGCCGTTAGCCAGTTTATCCACTATATATACTGCATCCGCTAACCGGTCATCGCCATAACCGAGTATACCCGGCAGATGGTATAATATAGAATATCTGAGGAATCTGATTTCCAGGTTTTCCGGGTCAGCTGCTATTGCTTTGCTGATTTTATCTAAGCCCGTATTCAGGTATTTAACCTTTTTATACGGATTATAAGAGTGTTTTGCAATCAGTGTTTCTGAAGCACCGTAAAATGCGAGTAAAAAGGGATACTTGCTTACCTCACTTTTTACCTGCGGTCCCGTAAAGTATTGATTAAACTCATCCGCGGTATCACTGTTCTCTATGGATGTATAAAAGGTCATCCGCACATAGTCAACCACAGGTGTGGATGGGTACGCTGCCTTCTTATCCCCGGCTGAAACCTGCACTGCAGTAAGACCAAAGATAAATATAAGTAAATATGTATATAATGTTTTCATTGTTTTATTTCGTAAAGATTCCCTTATTGCAGGGAGTCACTATGCTTTCTCTATATATGTTTGTCCAATGTTATCAAGACCAAGCTTGATACCAAAATCGTTGTGTGCCTTCCGCAGCCGGGTCAGTGGTTCGTGGAACGGCTCCATCCCTTGCTTTAAGGTGTTGCAGTGTATGGGGATAAATATCTCTGCGTTCAAATCCTTTGCCATTTGCAGTGCTTCTTCCGGCGTGCAGTGGTTGCGCAGCCACGGGTTATATGCACCCACCGGCATGATTGCTATATCCGCACTCTCTCCGGATTTCTTAAACAAATCCGTCATTGCGGTATCTCCGCCAAATAAAATCTTTTTCCCGTTGCGCTCTAATATATACGCATTATAGCTTCTGCCGTTATCCATAAATCCGCGGGAACGGTCACGCTCCCAGGGATATCTCCATCCGAAGTGCCGTACTTCAAGTGCCTTAATGCGCAGATGCTCCGTAACCAGCTCCTGTCCCCAGTCCATTTCCTTTTGGGATTTCCATTCTAAGGACGATGTTACATCCGCTGTGTTATACGCTGTGATGCAGTCTATCTCACCGGGATACATCGCAGTAAATTCTTTTAAAGTCTTATAATCGGTATGATCCATGTGTGCGTGGGAAAGCAGTATCAAATCCGGTTTGGGAATCTCCTCAATCGTCAGCGCAGGAGCGGTCAGACGGCTCGGTCCGTATATATAACCAAGCATGTAAATGCCGACCTTTGCAAAAAGAACGGGGTCGGTAATGATTCTGTATCCGTAAAAATTGATATAAACAGTACTGTGCCCTATCCATGCAACCGAAATTTCCTCATCGCTCCAGCTGAACGGCTCCGGTTTGAAAGCCGGGTATATTTCCCGGTTTCCCTCAGCCCTCAGCAGAGCAGTGCCCCCCGCAGCCGCAGCTACGCCGGTCAGTAATCCGTTTTTTATGAATGATCTTCTACGCATAGTACTTTATAGTTTACCTCTTATTAACACAACGGCACCCAAAAACAGTTCCATTATTGATGAAGACGAGGCAGAATTATTTTTACTTTACTTACTAAATTTCGTGAGTTACACACACTTCCGGCCCGTTAATGTGTCCGGCTGTTTTCTGCTTATTTGGATGGTTAAATTAGCTTATAGGATTCATCTTTTTTGTGAGTAAATTGTTAAGTTTTCCCGCTGCAGCTTTGTGGATAACTTGTTGAAAATGATAAATTTTTACAGCAGTGTGGATTTCCCGGAATTTAGTTTTCCCATACTTATATAGGATAACTTCAGGTTCTCCTTTAAGAAAACAGTATAACTCATTGTTTTATATGGGCTTAACAAAACCAAAAATACAGGTATCGTTGTGGATAACTTGTTGATTTCTTTCTTGTGCCCAAAAACTTTACTGCCAAGTGGCAACAGTTGCGCCAAGGAAAATGTTTATAAGTGCTGCGGATAGCATTTCAATATCCCCGCCATTTACGTAAATTTTAACCATGAAAATACTCCTTTCTCTATTAATTTTCCTGTTCTTGGGTACCGGCTCGGTCTTTACCCAAGGCAAATGGCAGAAAATCACCTCTCCGGTGAGCACAGCTTTGTACAAGGTTCAGTTTCTGGATAGTCTTGTGGGATACGCTGCCGGCGATTCCGGTGTTATCATCAAAACTACAAACGGCGGTCAAAACTGGAAGGTGCAAAACAGCGGTATCAATACCCCCATCTACGACCTGTTTTTCCTGAATGAAAACGTCGGCTGGGGAGTTACCTGGCGGCTGACTCCTCCTTACGGGTCTGACATCGTAAAAACCCTCAACGGCGGGGATACCTGGTTTGTGATTGAGTACCCGGAAGAAGATGTTTTCCTGCGTGCAATTGTTTTTCTGGATTCGCTTACCGGTTACATCGGAGGTGAAGGGGGCAACTTGAAAAAAACCAACGACGGCGGTTTTACCTGGAGGGAGTGTGCTGTGCAGGAGGAGTATTCCGGCTTTCCGATTCTTAATTTTTCCTTAACGGATGATTCGCTCGGTTTTGCCAGCGGAGGTCATGTGGATGTGCTCGGCATTATCTGGCGCACCACTAATGCAGGCGGTTACTGGACAACAAAAGCCGTAAGTCCGGAGCCGATTTATTCAATACAAATGATAGATTCTCTCAATGCCATCGGGATGGGAGGTGACTGGGAATGGGGTACCATGGTGGTAACCACTACCAATGCAGGTGAAACATGGAACTACCGCCCGCTTGATATATACGGAATCGCCCACAAACTTGTATTCAGAACCAAACATGACCTTTGGGTTGCTCTCGGTGCCGGGCAGGTGCTGCTTCACACTAATGATTCTGCTAGAACTTTTCATGATACACTCCGTGTTTGGGATATTGTCCCCAACCCCGGTAATGCCATTATATTTGATTTATCATTCCCTGATTCACTGCATGGTTTTGG
>CAYYJL010000358.1:0-3754 GCA_964472245.1 uncultured Ignavibacteriaceae bacterium
CACAAGCCCCCATTCCCCAACAACGCACCCCATACAACCCATAGCTTCAGCTATTGGCAGCGGCGCGAAGCATACAAATCGATATATATACCCATCACCTCCACCGCTATATCACTCCCCAAACCCTCTCACTGCTTCAGCTTATCCTTAAACACCTTCCTGAATTTTTCCAGCTTCGGTGTAATCACAAATGCGCAATACGGCTGCTTACTGTTATCGCTGTAATAATTCTGGTGATAATCCTCCGCTGTATAAAACTCCGCCTCCGGAACTATCTCCGTAACAATCGGATTCTCCCATATTCCTGCATCATTCAATTTTTTCTTATACTCAATCGCCAGATTCTTTTGTTCATCATCATGATACATAATAACAGAACGGTACTGTGTTCCCACATCATTTCCCTGCCGGTTCAGTGTTGTGGGATCATGTGTTTTCCAAAACACTTCCAGCAGTTCCGCGAAACTTATTTTTGCATGGTCATACGTAATGCGGCATACTTCCGCATGACCTGTGGTACCCTCGCACACTTCTTTGTAGGTCGGATTTTTTGTCTGTCCTCCGCTGTATCCTGAAATCACCGAATGCACTCCATCCAGTTCCTGAAATACCGCTTCCACACACCAAAAACAACCTGCACCAAATGTTGCCGTTTTTACTGAATCACTGCTTACATTCATATTATCCTCAATTCTTGTTTGACCTTCTCCCGCCTCATTAGAACATGAACTTAGTAGAAGGAGTGATATTAATAATACCGGAATTTTTCTTGTCATGTTTCACCATGTTTTCTTTTTTACAACAGCAAATAAAAGAAAATAATTCAATGATAAATGTCCCGCAAATGACAATTACCATATCCATCATATACAATCAATACATGTGTGATATTACTCAAATATATCATCGTAAAATTTTTGCCCTGAATATCGGCCGCGTTGGCGCAAATCTGGCTGCCTCCTTATAGCCTGCTTTTAAGAAAGAACCCGGCAGTCCTGTCCAAACAAAAGATCCGGGCATTTCTTTTGCCGGTTCATATGGATAACCCTCAACTATTTTACCTCCCTTGGCACCAACAAATCTTCTAACCTCTTTCAGCAGTCTGCTGCTTATCCCCATCTTTCTGAACTCTTTCTTAATAAACAAACAACTGACTGACCAGACCGGCTTATCATCTACCGGACCCAGCACACGGGACCTTTCCAGATAAGGATATTTTTCCCTTGGAGCAACAGCAACCCAACCTACTGCCTCGCCCTGATAATAAGCCAGAATTCCCGGCTCCTCTCCCGATTTTATAATTTTCCGCATCCTCTTTTTGTTGATATCCCCCTGCCCTTCCTCCCAATCCTTTCTACTCAGCCGCCACAAAACACACCAGCATCCGGCGCAGGCACCATTTTTGCCAAACAGCTTTTCAAAATCGCCAAGCAAATCCGGAGTAACCGGCTTAAAAACCAAATCCTTCGCACTTATTTTCTCCGGCATAATCAATATCCTTTCAATATTATTACATGAAAAATAATAAAGAATATGATTTCTGTAAATCCACTCCTGAATGATCATTGTATTTCATTGCAAAATCCGTGCAGTTAATCCCTCACTATTTTGCATTCATCCGGATTTGGACTAATTTTCCCCACATGAATGCGGTGTTTATTTGATTGCTGAAACTTTACGGTATTATACCAGCCGTAAATTCCTTTTTATCCTGGTGCTCTGGACTCTCCTGGGCATATACTTTATCATGTCCTCCTGGCTTTTTTACCTGAATGCAAACCGTCCGTTCAGCTGGGGTGAAAATATTCTCTTCCGCGGTCCGTCATATTTCTTCTATGCATGGCTCACCCCGCCGGTACTCATATTCATTGAAAAACTCCGGCATAAAACCGATTTATTCAGGCAGCATATATTGCCCCATATCCTGTTCGGCTTCGGATTTGTGGTTATACATATTTTTCTCTCACTGAGCATGTTGCATTATTTCAGAGTATGGTTTATGGATGATACCCGTTCCTTTTCAACAGTGGTATATATCAATAAATTTGTTTTGCTCTCTTCTTCATTTGACAGCTTCTTTACATACGCAACCATTGCAGCAGCTGCCTATGGCCTCAGTTATTACAGAATCTTCTCACAGGAAAAACTCCGCTCAATGGAACTGGAATCCGGACTCGCGCATGCCCGCCTGGATGCAATCCGCAACAAGCTGAACCCTCATTTTCTCTTTAATGCACTTAACTCCGTCTCCTCCATGATACACAGCAATCCGGATAAAGCAGATGAAATGATTGTCCGGGTCAGTGACCTGCTCAGAAAAGTGACCGATGATAAAACAGATGTTCTGATTCCGTTAGCAGAAGAAATCGCCTTCACGGAAGAGTATCTCTCCGTTCAGAAAATCCGCTTCGAGAACCGGCTGGTATATACGTTTGATATTCCGGATTCACTTAAGGAAATCAGAATTCCCCGCTTCCTCCTGCAGCCCATCGTGGAAAACAGTATTAAACATGCTTTAGAGCCGTTTAACCAAACCTGCAATATTACTATCACAGCAAAGTCTGCGGGAACTACATTAACATTGTCGGTCTCTGATAACGGCCCCGGCATAGATGAAAACATGAGTTATGGTACCGGTCTTTCCATTGTTAAAGCACGGCTGGAATCTGTATATAAAGATAACTATTCATTTTCTTTGAAGAACCGGGAATCCGGCGGCTTTGCGGCAGTGATCATCATACCACACTCAGACGGAGTTTCACGTGATTAAAGTAATCATTGCCGATGACGAAGGGCTTGCACGTGAAAAAATCAAACGGCTTCTCTCATCGTATCCTGCGGTTCAGATTGTTGCAGAGTGTGCCGACGGAAAAGATGCAGTCAGCAAAACGGAAACAGAGCAGCCCGATATTATCTTCCTTGATATTAAAATGCCTCTGCTGGATGGGGTATCTGCTGCAAAAAAGATTCCTCCGGGAAAAACCCTAATCATCTTTACCACTGCATACGATAAATTTGCGGTAGAGGCATTTGAAATACGTGCGTTTGATTATCTTCTCAAACCTTTTGATAAAAAGCGTTTTGATGCTGCTATGAGCAATGTGCTCGCCAAACTGAACAGTAGTGATATTCCCGATTATCATGTATTGGACGCAATGCTCAGATCATTCAAAGAGCGCACGGAAAAAAATTATCTGAGAAGAATTATTGTTAAGGAGGGGGAAAATCTCATCCCTGTTATGGTGAGTGACATTGAATATATGGAATCAGAAGGAAATTATCTAAACATATATACCAAGACTGACGGCAAAACTCATCTGCACAGAGATACCCTGTCCGCAATGGAAGAGGGCTTAAATCCCAATACCTTTATACGCATAAGCCGGTCGGCTCTTATCCGCATAGATTCGGTTGCTTCCATGCAGCCCGGCTTCAGTGGTGAGTATCACATCACGATGAAATCAGGCAAGAAACTAAAGACGGGCAGAACATACAAGGACAAACTGGAAAAACTTTTTTAGCATGCCCATAACCGTTATCTGCTCACTCTAAAATTTTCATTTCTTTCAATACTTTTTCGGCAATCATTTTTCTTGCCCGCATAAAATCAGTTGTAGTTTCCAAAGGTGCTTCAACATTCACTACATAGTAATAAACATTATTTCCTTTTTCAACAAAACCGGTAAACCAGCCGATATCTTTTGTCCCCGGCTGTGCCCACCCTGTTTTACCGTAATATTTGTAATTTTTTGTC
>CAYYJL010000359.1:0-3748 GCA_964472245.1 uncultured Ignavibacteriaceae bacterium
GAAAGGTTATACTGAACTGGGTAACAGCCAGTGAGCTGAATAATGCGGGTTTTGATGTGGAACGCACTTTCCCGCAGGCGGGACTCAGCCCCGAAGGTGAGAAAGTATTTACCAAAATAGGTGAAGTAACTGGTAAAGGAACAACTGTACAGATAAGCGAATATACATTTATTGATAATGTAAGTGCGCTTGGAACATATGTTTACCGCTTGAAGCAGAAGGACTTTGACGGCACGGTAAGTTATAGTCCTGAGGTTGAGGTAATCCTGGAGGCACCAATGGAGTTTGCGCTCTCACAAAACTACCCGAATCCGTTTAACCCGAGTACGCAGATAAAGTACCAACTGCCTGAGGCATCGGATGTGCTGTTAGAGGTGTATGATATACAGGGTTCACTTATTGAAAGATTAGTCAGCGGCAAACAGGAAGCCGGATATTATCAGGTAACCTTTGATGCAGGCAAGCTTTCAACAGGTGTATATATCTATCGCTTAACAGCAGGAAAGTACACCAAAACCATGAAGCTGATGTTGATGAAGTGATATAAAAAATGGTCTCCCGGCAATTAACTATTTGTTTCGATTTGTTATTAACTAACTTACAATCAAGGAGAATGGTATGTTGAGAAGATGCGGTATTGCAGTTGTATGTTTTATAGTGCTGGGTTTAATGCAAAAGGAAATAATTGCACAGCCCAATCCTGTAAATACATATATCACTGACGGGTTTGTACAGACTATGATAAAGTCTCAAAACTATGTGTATCTTGGCGGGCAGTTTTCATCAGTCGGTAAAAAGTCAGGATACGGATTGAAAACCGCTGTAACGGGAACGGCAGTAGATACGCTGTTTCCTATCGTAAATGGTGAAATTTATACAGTGGTTTCAGATGGGAGCGGGGGCTGGTATATAGGAGGTGCATTTACCAGAGTTGGAACAGAGTTGAGAAATCGTATTGCAAGGATAAATGCAGACGGCAGTCTGCATCCTTGGAATCCGAATGTGAACGGCACGGTACGGCTGATATATCCGCGGGGAAATGATATTTTCATCAGCGGTACATTTTCCACAATCGGAAGCAGGACAAAACAGGGATTTGCAAAAATCAGTGCAGTAACGGGATTGGCGGACAGTTTGTGGAGTACCAATATAACTGCATCCGGCTATGCTGTATCATTGGTTGTTGTAGATTCAGGCATGTATATAGCCGGTTCGTTTAATAATATTGCAGGCGTATCAAGAACAAATGCCGCCAAGATTAATCTTAACACCGGAGTGCTGGATTCAAGCTGGCGGCCGAACCCAAACAACATAGTTGCCTCGGTATTGCATTATCAGGGTTCTATTATATTCAGCGGTAATTTTACGCAAATAGGCGGTATATCCCGTAGTTTTCTGGCAAAGGTAAATCTTACTACAGGGGCAGCCGATGCTTCTTTCAACCTAAGCCCGAGTACGGTATTAAGTGCTGCATATATATCAGAATCGGACATGTATGTTTCCGGTGGTTTTACCACCATAGGCGGGCAATCCATAGGCGGGTTTGCAAAAATTGATCTGCAGACAAATACTGTTAATGCAGGATGGAACCCCGGGGTATCCGGCACGATTACAAAGATTGATGTAGTCAGCGGAATTATGTATATATCCGGCTCTTTTTCTGCAATCGGCGGACAATCAATAAACGGTATTGCACAGCTGAATCCTGCAACCGGGGTGCCCACATCCGGTTGGAATCTGAAACCCGGCGGTGAGGTGCGCAGCTTTGCAGTCAACGGCAATCAAATATATCTCGGGGGTGCGTTTACCTCTTACAATGCTTTTCAGGTAACAAATCTGGCGAGAATTAAAATATCTACAGGAATAGTTGATACAACATTTAAGCCGAACCCAAATGCATTTATCCGTTCATTCTATTTTGGAGGCAATGCGTTATTCGCGGCAGGAGATTTTTCTAATATAGGAGGGGTAAACAAAACATTTGTAGCGAAAATTATTGAGTCAACAGGGCAGGTGGATCCCTCATGGGGTGTTACAATTTCAGGGACTGTATCTCCACAGCATGTCAATCAAATAGCATTCAACAACGGGAGTTTGTACATTTCCGGCTTGTTTGATATGGTCGGCGGCATAACCAGGAAGTACGTTGCTAAGTTAGATTCCATTTCCCTTGCCGTTGACAATAATTGGAATCCTGCACCAAATGGTATAATTAAGACAATTGAGGCATCCGATGGGTACGTTTATGTCGGGGGTGATTTCTTTTCTATAGCCGGAAAAAACACATCACGGCTTGCGCGGTTAAGGGTTGATAATGGGGCACTTGATACCGTATGGACTCCCAACGCTAACGGTATGATTGAAGATATTGAGATTGCCGATAGCAGTGTATATATAGGCGGTGCCTTTACCTCTATTAGCGGCCAGTTAAAAGGGTATCTTATGCGTTACTCACTGCCATCATTAACGCCCGACTTTACCTGGGGGCCGGTTATGAATCAGCGTGTCAACAAAATACTTGCTCATCAGAATGCGGTATATATTGCCGGCGCGTTCAGCAACCCGGGAGGTGTTCCAAGTTCCATGCTGGCAAGATTGGACAGAAATACCGGAGCCGTCAATCAAAATTGGAGGACCAACTTAACAGGTGTTATGCTTTTTTCCCTTGCTGCCTCGAATGATACTCTGTATACAGCGGGTTGGTTTAATACGGTAAACGATATGTTTCACCCAAATTATGCGGTATATAAAATTCCGCAGATTTTTCCGCCTGCCGTTGTTACTTTACAGGCGGACAGCATCAGCTATACTTCAGCCAGAGTTTCCGGGTCAGTAAACCCAAACGAGCAAGTTACATCGTATTATTTCCAGTATAAAACCGGGTCATCAACTTTTGCTACCGATACCATGCAGATATCAGCTGGTACATCACCGGTAATTGTATATAGAACACTCACGGGATTAACTCCGGGTACTGTTTATTCGTATAAAATAATTGCCTTCAGTCCGGGGGGAGTTTCCATGGGTTCTGACAGCACATTTACCACAGCGGCAAGCCTGCCCCCCACCGTACAAACACTGCAGGCAGATTCCATAGGAATATACAGTATGCGGCTGCGGGGAACGGTTAACCCGAACGGCCAAAATACTTCTTATTATTTTCAGTATATATTGGGTCAAACCACTGTATTTACGGATACCCTGTCAGCCGGCAACGGAAGCACTCCAATAACGGTTACCAAATATCTGACCGGTCTGTTTCCTAATTCAGCATATTCCTACAGGATTATAGCATTTAACTCAGCAGGAAGCAGCCAGGGTTCTCTGCTTGGTTCAACTACTCTGGCAGCCCCCAAACCGATAGTATCAACCGGATCGGCAAATCCGATTACCCAAACAAGCGGGCGCCTGCATGGAACCATTAATGCACAGGGAGATTCCACCCGCTGGTATATTGAGTATGGATTAACCACATCTTACGGAATGAGATCAGATACTCTGTATCTTGGAAGAAGCTTAAACAATGTTCTGGTAAATAAATTAATTACCGGACTTCAGCCAAATACAAGATACTATTACAGACTGGCTGCATATAACAGTTCCGGATTAACTAACGGCGGAGGAACAAGCTTTGTAACCCTTGCTCCGGTACTTGCATTAACCTCACCGGTTGGCGGCGAGGGATATGAACCCGGTACAACACAGAATATCACCTGGAATGCCGCAGCAGTGGATACATTGAAAATAG
>CAYYJL010000360.1:0-3739 GCA_964472245.1 uncultured Ignavibacteriaceae bacterium
TGGTCTTAACAAACTTCAACCAGTTCTTATTGGGATGCTGATTCTTTGATGTTAAAATCTCAACCTGATCCCCGCTTTTAAGGACAGTATCAATGGGGACTAACTTGTGATTTACTTTAGCACCGATGCAATGGTGGCCGACTTTGGAGTGTACCTGAAATGCAAAGTCCACGGGAGTTGAACCAACCGGCAGCCGCTTTAAATCCCCCTTTGGAGTGAAAACAAAAATCTCATCTGAATATAAGTCCAGTTTGAAATTATCAACCACATTCTTTTTGTATTCATCTTCCGTACTGTTTTCCAGATATTGTTTTATCCAGGTAACGTACGAAGCAAGTGCAGGGTCGTCTGTGGATTTACCCTCCTTATACTTCCAGTGTGCTGCAACACCATGATCGGCAATTTCGTGCATGTGCTTAGTGCGTATCTGCACCTCCACTTTTTTGCCATCAGGCCCAAGGACAGTTGTGTGCAGGGATTGGTAATTATTCCCTTTGGGGATGGCTATATAATCCTTAAACCTGTCCGGAATCGGTGTGTATATGCCATTAACAACTCCGTGTACTGTATAACAGTCATTTTTATTCGGAGAATCGAGAATAACCCTTATTGCAAACAGATCATAAATCTCATGAAACGGTTTGTTCCGCTTAATCATCTTGCGGTAGATGCTGTAGAGATGCTTAGCCCTGCCGCTGATTTCAAATTTCAGATTTAATGCAATGAGTTCCTTTTCCAACGGCTGCTTGAACCGGTCAATATAGTCTTCCCTCTCGCCACGTTTAGCGTTAATTTTCTTCTTCAGATCCTCATAGGCCTGCTTGTTCAGCTCCTTAAAGGAAAGATCTTCAAGCTCCCATTTCAACTGACCCAAACCAAATCTGTGTGCCAAAGGGGCATAAATATCCAGGGTTTCTTTTGCAATTTTCTTGCGTTTATCGGAATCCAGGAATTCCAAAGTCCGCATATTATTAAGGCGGTCTGCCAGCTTTACTATAATGACGCGGATATCTTTAGTAATGGAAAGGAGCAGTTTGCGATAATATTCTGCCTGATCAAACTCGGAACCTTTAAACAGATTCTTAATCTTAGTCAGACCATCAACTATAAGGGCAATATCGGAACCGAAGTTTTTATTAATGATGGCAATGTTATAATTATCATTGTCCTCCACAACATCATGCAGCAAACCGCAGGCAACGGAAACATCATCCAGCGGTATTTCTGTGGCGAGTACTTTGGCAACTGCAATGGGGTGGGAAAAGAAAGGTTCATTTGATTTACGGACGAAATTCTTGTGTGCTTCCATCGCAAAATCAAAAGCTTTATCCACCAGTTCTTCGTTAAATGCAGTAAGATTCCGTCTGCATAACGCAAGCAATTCTTCTTTTTCTGTTTTAAACGATTGCGGAACCTGAACCAAAGCCATACCTTTACTTTTCGGTTACAATATCGTACAAAAAAGGATGAGTGTCAAGAGAAGAGTATATCCCCCGCCGGTAAAGTAAAATCTTTTATCCTGAAGCTTTACTTAAGCTCTGAACGTATTTCCTTTACGCGCTTTAGGGAACGTTCAAGCTTGTCGGATTCATACTCAGACAACCCGGTTGTACTGAGTATCTCATCAGCCAGTTTTTTGGCATTCTGTATATCCCCGCCACGCTGATATAACCCGACAATCCTTGCCTTAATCCGGATTTCTTCAATGCGGTTTTTGACATATTTTTTATTGAAAGATTTAATAATCCCCCAATACAAATCCACTGCTTTAACAGGATTTTCAACAGCTGTAAGCCGTGCCTGATCTATTAAAAAAATACTACACTCCGGATAAATCTTAAGCCCTTCATCAAGGTAATACTTCGCTTTTACATAGTCTTTTTTTAAATAGTGTATATCAAACAGATTTTTATATATAAAATATGAATGATAGGATGGATTTTTCATTGCCTTTTCAAGCATTTTTTGCCCCTCTTCCCTGCCATCGGTTACAAACGGAAGCCAATTTAAGAATGAGAGTTTTTCACTCCGCCAGAACTTAAAAGCCCCGATAGTTGCATAAGCGTCACTGAAATTTTCATCTATCTCTAAACACTTTTCATACGCAGAAACAGCGTCCAGACCGTTATCAATAAATGTGAGCCACTCAGATTCGTACGCATTATATATTGCGCGGTAACCGTAAATTAATCCGCGGCAATAATGCAGCCAGATATCGTTAGGGGAATTTTTTTCCAGCCCCGCCACAATCTGCTCTGCCTTACGGAGATTCTCAAGAATTTTTGTGCCGGCTGTAGGATGAGAGTAGTCGTGTATCAACCCCATCTCATTGGCAGCAAGACAGATGTAATACAACGGATATTTAACGGACTTAAACTCTTCTTTTTCAAAAAGTACTTTGGCTTCGTCATATTTTCCGTTGAGGGATAATGACATCCCCTCCTGAAAAATTGCATGTATTTTATCATCGGGGAAACGCTGCCCCAAAAGCAATGCAGGCAGTAAAACTATTACCCAAATCAACTTTTTAAGTACCAAAGATTCTGTCTCCTGCATCTCCAAGCCCGGGGAGGATATATCCCTTTTCATTCAGCTCCCTGTCCAAACATGCAGTATACACCGTAATATCCGGATGGTCTGCGTTTATCTTTTTAACACCTTCGGGAGCGGATATAACGGATACTAAAAATATCTGCTTCACACCTTCTTTTTTAATCTTCCTTATCGCCTCGGATGCACTGCCGCCCGTTGCAAGCATGGGGTCGAGGACAATATAAACGGGAGAATCAGACTTTGGAATTTTATAATAATAATTCTCCGGAAGCAGGGTTTCTTCGTTTCTCTGCAGACCGATATGACCGGACTTTGCCTGGGGAATGACTTCCAGAAATCCTTCCAGCATACCGAGTCCGGCACGAAGTATCGGAAGCAAAATTATCTCGTCACGTAATTTATAACCGGTTGTATCTTCAAGCGGTGTGGAAACAACGTGCTCCCGTAATTCAAACTTTTTGGAAAGCTCCGCCGCCAGCAGCTTAGAGATGAGTTTAACATGAAGTCTGAAAATCTCGTGATCCGATTTTTCATCTCTCAAACGGGTGAGGGCAGTTTTAATTAACGGAAAATTACATTCTATCAAGTTCATTTTTTCGATTCCAGTTGCCTAATCAGTTTCGGTAATATATGATTGAAAGGTGAAAGAGCCGGAGTATAGTTAAACTCAGTTTCAGCCAGTTGATGATAAGTCATTTTATTTTTAATACTTAGCGTAATTATATCAACTAATCCCGATACCTCTTTCCCGCCAAAAAATGATGCCCCCAGGATGCGTTTATCCAAAGCATTGATAACAATTTTGCCTGCCACATCGGCTGATTCCGGCATAACATGCACGAGATTTTTTATAGAACCGAATGCACATCTGGTTACAAACCCTGATGCTTGTGCAGCTTGTTCAGTCAAGCCGGTTGATGCGAAATAATTATCAAAAACTCTGACGCTGAAGGGAGCAACCGTCCCCTCAAATCGTGAGGATTTTCCAACGGCATTTTGCGCTGCTATATAGCCGGTTTCCCGTGCGATTGGAGCAAGGAACACGGGAGCATATTTATTGCTAACCAGATTCTTTATCTGAATCGAATCCCCTGCTGCATATACATCAGGCACTGAAGTTCTCATGAATGCATCAGTTACAATTGCACCATTTTCTGAAGTTTTTATACCGGATAATTTAGCCAAC
>CAYYJL010000361.1:0-3727 GCA_964472245.1 uncultured Ignavibacteriaceae bacterium
ATCAATTTCAAGTTTTGTTGGAAATTGGGAACCTTGTCCTGATCAGGATTTTTGGAAGTACTTTTATTACATAGATACAAATTCAACTCACGGTACTCATCCTCACTTTTATGAGGGTGAGACGAGGGATACTGTCATAACAGTACCGGTAAACAAAAAGAAAGGGGGAAGATGGTATGTGTGGGTAAGTGCCATTGATACCGCAGGATTCCAAAGCTATTGGAGGCCGATGCAGACATATACGATTACTGATGTAGAAGATGAAGAATTTAGGCCGGTAAAACATGAAATCACCGGTATATTCCCCAACCCCTTTAATGCGGAAGCAAAGGTGGAATATGTGATAGGCGGCAAAGGGAGTGCAATATTCCGAATATACGATATCAATGGTGCATTGCTGCAAACTATTGATAAAGGGGAGCAAGATATAGGGAATTATAATATAACTCTTAAGATGCCGAATTTTGCCAGCGGGGTGTATTTTATCAGATTGGAAGTAAAAGACGCATATACCGGCAAAATAGCCCAAACCCAAAGTAAAAAAATTGTGATGGTGAAATAAGGTGTCTTCGAGAACCTCAGACACCAACCTTCGAGAACCTCAGTTACCAAATTTTATGGACTGCTGTCAGCGGATTAACTCAGAAATGTTCGAATCAATAATAATCCAGCGCGTTGCCGCCGGATTACATTTCTATGCCAAGCTCTTTTATTTTTCTGTAGAGGGTGGAAAGTCCAAGATCAAGTGCAATGGCAACCTGTTCCTTATCGTAGTTATACGTTTCCAATGTACGGATGATATACTCTTTTTCCACTTTGCGTATATATTCATCCAGTACCCCGATTTTTTCTGCTGCGGGAGAATCTTTGTCCGGCTTAAAGTAGTCCGGAAGTTCTTCCACTCCTATATACTCGGTGTCTGCAAAAATGACAGCGCGTTCTATAACGTTAGCTAACTCACGCACTTCACCTTTCCACTCGTAACTTATCAAAGCTTTCATTGCCTTGTGGTCAACACCCTTGAGACTGCGCCCCATCTCCTTGCGGAATTTATCCAGAAAGTGGTCAATCAAAAGCGGTATATCGGTTTTACGTTCGCGGAGAGAAGGCATCTTTAATTCAATTACATTCAGACGGTAATACAAATCCTCGCGGAATGTTCCCTTGGAGATTTCCTCCTTAAGCGTACGGTTGGTTGAGGCAATAAAACGGACATTGATAGGCAGTGAAACGGTTGACCCGACCGGTGTGCATTCTTTTTCTTGCAGAACACGGAGCAGTTTAACCTGCAGCTGCATCGGCATTTCGCTGATTTCATCCAGGAATAAAGTGCCGCCGTCTGCTGCTTTCAGGTAGCCCTCCTTATCGGTATTGGCTCCCGTAAATGCTCCTTTTTTATGACCGAATAACTCGCTTTCAATAAGATTTTCTGATATGGCACCGCAGTTTAAGGCAAGGAATGGTCTGTTTTTGCGCTTGCTTGCCTGGTGAATGGCGCGTGCAGTAAGTTCCTTACCGGTTCCGCTGTTACCCGTGATAAGGACCGTTGAGTCAGTGGGTCCTACAGCTGCAATGATGTCAAATATTTTTTTCATCGCAGGGCTTTTGCCTATGAAATTGGAGTAGTCAAAATCCCGCTGAATTTCCCTCCGCAGCATCTGATTTTCCAGAATTAATCTTCGGGTTTCAAACAGACGGTTGATTTTGATAAGCAGTTCATCAAACTCCACCGGTTTTAATATATAATCATTTGCACCGGCCCGCAGGGCACGGATTGCTGTATCCAATGAACCGTAAGCTGTAATAACGATAAATGAGGCAGAGGCCTGAGCTTTGGCAGCGCGCTCCAGCAGTTCAATGCCTTTTATCTCGGGCATTTCTATATCGGTAATAACCAGGTCGTAAAAATTTTCGGTAATTTTATTGAGGGCTACCAGGCCGTTTTCCGCTTCATCAACCAGAAAACCTTCTTTTTTTAATACTACGGAAATAGTATCCCTTATTATTTCTTCGTCATCAACGACTAATATTTTTTCAGGCATATATATTCATCCTTAATAATTTGTATATAAGGGGAGCTGGACAACAAATTTTGTCCATTCACCCTGAACACTGTTCACTTTAATTTCTCCGCGGAAGCTTTGAATAATGCCGATGCTTACCCATAGCCCCAGTCCGGTTCCTTTCCCTTCTTTCTTTGTGGTAAAGAAGGGCTCAAAAATCTTTGATAAACTTTTTTCATCAATACCCATACCGTTATCCTCAAATATGACATAGACATTTTCAGAATCGGCAGAGGTTTTTATCTTAATCTTTCCCCTGAAGCTGTCATCACCGGCAGCAATTTTTTCTGCAACGGAATCAACCGCATTCATTAATATATTGACAAATACCTGCTGAAGCTGATCGGCTACAAGCGGAATGGGGGATATATTCGAATCAAAATCAGACTTAAAGGAGATGTTTTTTGCTTTTTTACCGACCTGCACAATTTCAATTGATTCCTTAACATTTGCGTTCAAATCAGTAAGGCGCATTTCGTAATTGGAAGGCCGGGAAAAATCCACCAGGTCGCGGATAATTTTGGATATACGGTTAATCTGGCTTTTTACCAGGTCAAGTTTTTCCCGTGTAAATTCATCATCAGTTGTACGCAGGATAAGCTGCACCAAAGCGGAAATGGAAGCAAGGGGATTACCCACTTCATGCGCAACTCCCGCTGCCAGGGTGCCGATACTCTCCATTTTTTGCGTATGGATTAACTGCTTTTCAAAATTTCTTTTTTCCGTCAAATCTCTGTGTATCCCAAAGAATCCAAAAACCTGTCCCTCATTATTAACGATCGGGGAAATAAGCAGCTGCGTATGAAAAGCATCCCCGTTTTTCTTTCTGTTTTCAACATCACCAACCCAAACTTTTCCGGAGGTGATAGTACTCCACATTTTATCCCAGAATTTTCTCGGATACTTTTTGCTGCCGAATATGGAAGGGTTCTTACCAATCAGTTCCTCTTCGGAATAACCGCTTGCTTTAACAAAAGCAGGATTTATATATATCATCTTTCCGCTCAGGTCGGTAATCTGCAGAGGATTAACGGTGTTTTGCGCAACAAAGTAAAAACGGAGTAAATCCGCTTCCCGTTTTTTTTCAGCAGTTATGTTTTTACCGATTATCAGGATTTTTTGCTGTGTGTCCGTTGATGTATCTGAGAAGGGAGAAAAAAACATCTGCGTGTCATAATACTCATCATCGTAGAGGCGTAGCCGGCACTCTGCATCAACTTTTTTATTCTGCTTGACTGCCTGTATGATGGAATGTTCCGCCTTAAGGATTGATTCCGGCTGCAGGTGAGAATAAAACGGTGTGCCGATAATATCTTCCTTGGCTGTTTTAAGGTCGAGTACAACTGCCTTATTCACATCCAGAATTTTTCCGCTTGCATCGGTCAGGAAGCAATATTCGGAAAACTCATTAAGTGCATCAAAAGAAACAAAAAATCCCGCCATATATATTTAGTTACCGCCTGAATAGAGTTTGGAAGCTTTTTCTGACGAAGTGGTAATTCCTTTAATCAAAGCGGAGCTGAAGCCGTGATGTTCCATTTGATTAAGTCCGGAGATAGTGCAGCCACGCGGTGTTGTTACCTTATCTACCTCATTTTCAGGATGATTCCCGTTTTTCAGTATCAGGGCAGCCGCACCCTTTGCAGTCTGTGCTGCCATGAGCA
>CAYYJL010000362.1:0-3698 GCA_964472245.1 uncultured Ignavibacteriaceae bacterium
ATTGCGGCAATGCCGATTTCAACGAGAAGAAGAAAACCATGCTGGCTACCATAAGGGAACTGCTGTAACTACGGCTCCTGCTCAGGATCCAGATCAATCATTTTTATATCACGGACGTATTCAGAAATTCTTGGCTTTTCAATTCTGTTCAGCTGATCCAGCACATCGCGTATATCCAGCACTGCCCCTTCTATAATCTCAAGCTTTTTAACAATATTCTCCCGTATTATATCTTCCTTGGAAAGCTCTCTCCTCACGGCAGTGGTTGCCAGGTTAATCAGTGTAAGCGGCTGCTTTATTTTATGATTGGTTGTTACTACCGTTGCCATATATGTGCTTACCTTTTCAGCTTCCAGAAGCAGCTCTTGCGTTTCCTTGTGTTGGATAGCGCTCCTTACCCTTGCCAGTAATTCCAATTTATCAAATGGCTTCTTTATATAGTCAAGTGCCCCTGCCTTAAATCCCTCTTCAGTATCCTGCGGAGTATTTTTTGCAGTGACCATAATAATGGGAATCAGTGATGTTTTAGGATTATTCGTCAAAAATGTACAGACCTCAAGACCGTTCATTTCCGGCATCATGATATCCAGCAGGATTAAATCGGGCTGCTCATTAACAGCGTAATCAATCCCATCCTTACCGCTGTAACAAATATGCACCTTATAACCTTCCTTGGAAAGTCTTTCGTACAAAATGAGAGCGTTATCTCTTTGGTCATCTATTATTAAAACTCTTTTCATACCGGTTCATCCTTAGGATTAAATATTTTCCTTATTCTTCTGCTTAAAGCTTTTGTATCAAACGGTTTACCAATATATCCGTTAAACCCGATATCAAGCAATTCTTTTCCGCTGTCTTCCTGCATTTTTGCGGAGATTGCAACAATGGGAACGGAATTAAATTTTTCTATACTTCTGATTTTTTTTACTGTATCATATCCGTTTAACAGAGGCATCATCAGATCCATCAGAATTAGATCTGGCGTGGTTTGTTCAAGAACCTCAAGGCACTCAACACCGTTTTTTGCAAGCAAAGTCCTGCAATTGCTCTGTTTAACAAGTTCATTTAATGTAAAAAGTGTATCGGGATCATCATCGACAATCAGAACAGTTCCGTATATATTGTGCTGGTAGGAGTCATACATTTTTCCGGTATCGCCTGCCGGATTTACACTGCCTCCCAAAACATGATTCGCCGCTGTTTCGGCTGGAGCAGATGATTTTACAGCCGGTTCATGACTGCCCGCCTCACCATTGCCGTTCTCTTTCAGACAAAGCGGTATCTCCAGAATGAAGGTACTCCCTTTGTGCAGTCTGCTCTGAACGGTAAGTTTGCCTTTTAACAAACGGGCAAAGCTGCGTGAGATGGAAAGCCCAAGCCCGCTGCCGCTGAACTTTCTTGTCAGAGAGCTGTCCACCTGATGAAATTCTTCAAATATGGCAGCAAGTTGTTCTTCCGGAATTCCAATTCCGCTGTCGGTCACTTCAAATCTGATACACTCTTCAGCAGGAGGGTGCACAACAATTTTTACAAACCCGGCTTCGGTAAACTTTAATGCATTACTGCTTAAATTCACTAATATCTGTAAAAGTTTATACTTATCTGTTGTAAGAGATATATCCGGTTCACTATTGTACTCAACTTCAAAAGAAAGTGATTTTAACTCCGCAAGATGCCTGACGGATTGTTCCAACTCTGTAAGAATTTCACTCAGTTGAAAAGTTTCTATACGCAGATCCATCCTGCCGGATTCAATTTTGGATATATCAAGGATTCCATCTATTAAAGTAACCAGACGCTTTGCACTGCGCAGCACAACTTCCAGCCGTTCACGGTTTTTACCTGCAACTGATTTTTCACCCAGCAAAAGCTCTGTTAAACCCAATATTGCATTCATGGGAGTCCGGAGCTCGTGAGAAATTGTAGCAACAAAACCGCTTTTCAGTTTTGTAGATTCTTCTGCTTTTTTCTTTTGTACTGCCAGTTCCAAAGCTTTTTCCGTAAGCTCTTCATGAAGCTGCCGCAGCTTTTCATTCTGGCTTTTTATAAAATCGTTCTGTTTCTGATATTCATCATTCAGATGTTTAAGCTCGGTTACAAGATCTTCCAATTTGCTCAGTGCCTGAGCATTCACCAAACCAACTGCAAGCTGTTCCCGGATTTTATTCAGATACTCATATATCTCCTTCTCCGGTTCAGCTTCTGCATGAAGCTGCACAATACCGATTATTTCCTCCTTGGAAACAATGGGGCAGAATAAAACTTTCTCCTGCAGCGTCTTGTTTTCTGATTTTTCAACCGGCAGATCTATAAGTATATCTTCCCGGGTCTTCAGCATTTGCTTTATATAGATGAGACTGCTTTGATGGTGAAAGTTTTCCGCAAAGCCGTGCTGAGCAAGCTGATTCACCTGCATATCCTCAACCAGAAAAATTTTCCCCCGTTTAAATCCTCCGGTCACCAATATATTGGAAAGCACAGCAGAGGCAACTTCATTGAGGGAGGGGTTTCTGTTTATGAGAGTGATAAAATCTGTATATTCATTCTTAAGACGCTCCTGTTTATCAAGTTCAACCAGCATAAGATTAAAGGATTCTGCCAGCTCCCCAAGCTCATCTTTGGAGGAGGTTGTAATGCGTGCCTTAAAATTGCCGGACTTGGTAATCTGCGTTATCATGCTGAGTTTTTTAATCTGCTCACGAAGATTACCTGTAAACAGAATGGTAAGTACAACGGAAAGAAAGATACCGGATATACCCAAAAGCACCAGCAAGGTCTGCAGTGTGCCCTTCAGCTTTACTGCCTCAGCAATGGTGCTGAATACCAATACATCTATCAGCTTGCTGGAATACGTGTTTTCTTTAATTCTGTATATAGTTGCAAGCACGTAATTATTCTCTTCATTGCCTCCGGTCAGTTCAAAGTTCCCCTGCCTTTTAATTGAGTTATACAGCACCGTTATCTGGTAAAACTTCTGCTTGTTTTTTGTCTCATTGGAGATTGAATAGACCGCACCATAATCAAAAAATGCGAAATCAATTTTACTCCGCTCGGATATATACTGTATGATATCAGGCGAAAAATTATACCCATACAGCAGCTGTCTCCCGCTTGGTAAAACTCTGCTTTTAATAATGAGTATCGGGTTATACTTGGAGAATGTTTCTATGGTAAACGGGCCTGAAGGCATCTGGCAATGTTCATTAAACAACACGCCGGACGGGGTGATGATGGAATCAGCGGTCAGCTGAAAGATAAAATTAAGCGGGTCTCCTTTTTCTCTCCTGAATCCCTCCGGGTTTGCCAGGTAGTCCTCAAAAATTTCATCACTTTTTTTATCAAGTTCCGCAAGTGTTGTGATAAAATCATTGGTGCTGCCCAGCAGATATTTGGATTCCTGTGCGGTTAATACATTCATCATGATGGAACTGAATGCAATACCCGCAGCAGCCAGCACAAAAAACACAATCAGAAAATTAATCAGAATAATTTTACTGTTAATTTTCATCAGTTGAGTCTTATGTTAATAAGTTTTTCTACGGCCTGAAGCAGCTCATCAAAGTTATAAGGTTTACTGATAAAATCTGAGGCCCCCAGCTTTGCTGCCTCAATGGCACTGCGCACGTCTGCATACGCCGTTAAAACAATGATATGGATATTGTGTTTGCCTGTGTTCAGTTCCCGCAGAACATCAAAGC
>CAYYJL010000363.1:0-3692 GCA_964472245.1 uncultured Ignavibacteriaceae bacterium
AGGCCGAATTGTTTACCGTGGAATTCCTTTCGTATATATATCCTTTCAATTTCCACAGCATCCGGATTATCCCTTTCAGTCTGTGCTCCGCCAAAATTCAGTTTCAGGTAACCAATAACCCTTTTTTCATACCATGCAAAATAGAATTCCGTTTCCGGATTGCTGACCTCACGGGATATGGCATCAAGTGAAAAAACCTCCTCCAGATATTTTTGCATATCCTCTTTGGTGTTTTTATCAGCAAACGTTTCGATAAAAGTAACCCTGCTGATTTCCTGCAATAATTCTAAATCACCTTCTGTTACTCTTATCATCCGGACATCCTGCTGCTGTAACATAATTACGCTCGTTGCAAGATTACATTTCGCAGAAGACATCCATATATGCCATATGAACTGTGATTACTCTTTTCCATCGCAGCAACCCTTATCTCTGCTTTGCTGAATTGACGGACACACCGTATCCCCATAACTGCAAAAGACACAGCAATCACCAGGGATTGGTTTAAGAATCTTCTTACAGTTTTCACATTCGTAAAAATACTGACAGGCATTTTCCGGCATTGTTTCTTCTTTACTGTAACCGCAATGAGGGCATGTAATCGTTGAATGCAAAAGTATATTTATAGACATTTTAATCACGGCGTATTTAGTTGTTAATAATCAAGCACAGTGTCAAATGAGGCCATACTTCTATATAGTATGAGAAAAACGGGAAAGGTGAAAAAGTTTGTAAAATATTTCCTAAAGTTATTGAATTAATTCTTAAATCAAGCGAGATGGAGTACCTCAGTCGGAGAATTGTATTAATACTAATTGGTAAAGAAAACAACACGATTCAGGAATTGGACTAAATCAAATTAATCTCAAAAGGATTTCCGTTCAACACTCCTTTTAGCAAGTCAAGTAAGCAATAAAAATGTACGAATTCAAAATTATTATTGACGTCCTCAAAATACCTAATATCGACATTTTTGTAAGAATTAGCGACTTTGAAGTACTTAATTACTACATATTTCGCAAACTTAGTGCATTTTGAGCTCACTCCGGAGCTAATTCTTACATTATGCTTTGAGGGTCAATATCTATGATTATTTTAACATCGTGGTGGCGGCGGATGTTCTGGTATTGCTGCCTTGCTGCGGCCAATGCTCCCCGGAGTACAGAGCCGGAGGGGTCCTTTTCCCGTTTGGTTTTTACCATAATCTGGTACCGGAACTCTTCCCGCAATCGGGCTATTACCGCGGTTGAGGGACTACTTACCGTAATCTGTTCTTTATATATACTCAGACAGTTATACCAATCAAAAATAGTTTCCCGCGCTTTCCGGTCGTCCTTATCCTTTACTTCAACAAGGCAGAGCCGTGCCGCAGGGGGATATTCCAGGCGGAAACGGTCAGCAATCTCTTTGTAATAAAATGCGTTATAATTTCCGTCCAACACTCTCTGCAATACAAAGTGTTTGTCGTTCTGTGTTTGAATCAGTACTTCTCCCGCCTTTGAACTTCTTCCTGCCCTTCCGGATACCTGTGTAAGCAATTGAAATGTTCTTTCATCCGCACGGAAATCCGGCATCCAGAGTGTGGCCTCAGCAGATATAACACCAACCAGGGTCACCCGGGAAAAATCCAATCCCTTCGCAACAAGCTGCGTACCGATTAGTACATCTATTTCTCCTTCACGGAACTGATTCAGTGTTTCGCTCAGTAATCCTTTTTTGTTCACAGAATCCGAATCCACTCGTGCAATTTTTGCAGCAGGGAAATAAAAACTCAGCTCATCTTCCACACGTTCTGTCCCCGTCCCGAAAAATTTGATATGCCGGCTTCCGCAGGTTCCGCATACCTCCGGTGTTGGTTTGGAAAAGCCGCAGTAATGGCACTTCAGGTTATTCTTGTTGATATGAAATACCATGGGTACAGAGCAGTTATCACACATCTGAACAGTGCCGCACTCTAAGCAGTACTGCTGTGTTGCAAAGCCGCGTCTGTTTTGGAGGATGATAACCCCCTCATTCTTTTCAATTCTATCCTTAATTTTCTCCAGCAAATCAAACGAAAAGATGCTGCCCATTCTTGCATTCTTTTTCGCTTCCAGAACATTGGAGAGCTTTATCTCCGGCATTCTTGCCCCGTCCACCCGTTCGGTAAGTTTCAGCAGTTTGTATTTTCCTTTTTCTGCGTTATACATGCTTTCTATGGAAGGCGTTGCCGAGCCAAGCAGCACGGGAATTTTCAGCATCATCGCTTTATATATAGCCGCATCACGGGCATGGTAGCGGGGTGTCCCGTCCGTCTGTTTATAACTTGCATCATGCTCTTCGTCAATGATAATCAGTCCGGGATTTTTCAGCGGGGTAAACAGTGCAGACCGAGGTCCCACAACAATCCTTGCACCTCCCGCCTGGATTCTGTTGTGCGCATCAAACCGCTCACCGTAGCTGAATTTGCTGTGTATAACCGTTACATCATCCCCATAGTGTGCCGTTAACCGGGCGGTCATCTGAGGGGTAAGTGATATTTCCGGCACCATCAGCAGCGCATTTTTACTGAGTGCCAGTGTTTTTTTAAGCAACTCTATATATACCTGGGTTTTTCCGCTGCCGGTTACACCGTGGAGCAGCTGAACGGTAAGTTCATTTCTGCCGAGTGTTTCGGCAACGGCATCAACCACAGTTTTTTGCTCCGCAGTTAATGTAATATCCTTCAGTTCTTCCCGGTAGTTTTCCTTGTATACGCGGTCTGTTGTGATGCTGTCCATCATAACCAATTTCTTTTTGATCAGCCCGTTAATAACAGATGCAGCAGCGCCCGTTTCTTTCATCAGATCAGCAAGGAGTATATACTCCTCCTGTAGTGAAAGAAGCATGGTCAGGACAACAAACTGTTTGGGGGATTTTCTCTCTATTTCAGGCAGGATTTCATACACATCCTCTTTTTCAGCTGAAAGACGGACTATCTTTCTGACTTTTTCCTTTGCTTTGGCTCCCGCAATTTCATCGTGAATGGTTATCACTCCTTTAGCCCGCAGAGAGGAGAGCACAGAATATATATTCTTTACGCCCGATTCCTTCTTCAGCGTATTCAGCTTTATCTGCTCTTTCTGTGAAAGAATGCGAAGCACTTTCCCCTTTGGTCCGGAAGGATTTTTCTCGCCGGCCAGCATCGCTGCGGCAGCTTCTGTGTCAGAAGCGATTATTTTTTTTGATTGTATATCCGTCCCGGGCGGAATTGAAAGCCGGAGTGCTTCCCCCTCTGAACACTGATAATAACGTGCTATCCACTCGTAAAAATGAAAATCATCTTCTCCCAATGCAGAACCTGAGTCTATGATCTCCCGCAAAGGTTTAATCTCATACCCCTGTTCTTCTATCGTTAGTTCATCTTTTATGCGGCGTACAAAACCTGTCAGCAGGCGTCTTTCAAACGGAGCGGTTACTCTCATCCCCGGCTTCAGCACTTGCTGCATTTCCTTCGGCACCCTGTAGGTAAACCTCCGGTTCAGGGGGATGGGATATATAACCTCGGCAAACATTATTTTTTATAAAAGGGCAGAAGCGGTCTTGTTACCCGTTCCGGATCCGCAGAAAGCACGGTAAAGGTTAATTCCTTTGTTCCTGCCTCCCAGATAATTCTCTTATATTCGCTGGTGATAACCATTTCCCCGTTGGTCGAGGCGACACTGATGTCGCCG
>CAYYJL010000364.1:0-3690 GCA_964472245.1 uncultured Ignavibacteriaceae bacterium
TGCTGGTAAGGATGAACTCACGTATCTGGTTGGAATGGGCCATGCCGCGTGATTTGAGTATATACAATCCTCTGTTGCGTTCTCCTCCGATTTCAATATCGCGGAGTAGCAGCCAGGTGTCAATGAGTGAGGATATAGCCATATCAGTCAGTTCCTGATATTCTCCGGAATTTGAGAGACTGGCGAAAAATGCTGTGATATTCTTCATCTTCAAATAGTCAACGAGCCGGAGAAGCATAATCTTTACTTCAGTTTGGTTCGTGCCCATTACAAAGGCATCTATGGGGTCAAGAATTACTATCTCCGGTTTAATTTTATTAATCAGCTTTATAGTGGTAGTAAGATGATGCTCTAATCCATAGAGAGTAGGTCGTGTAGCATGAAAGAAGAGAAGACCTTTGTCTGCCCAGGGTTCTAAATTTATTCCAATGGAAGACATATTGCGTATAAACTGGCTTGGGGACTCCTCAAACGCAAAATATAAAACACGCTCGCCCCTTTTACAGGCAGCTTCAACAAACTGGGCAGCGAGACTCGTTTTTCCGGTGCCTGCACTGCCGGAAACGAGAATGGTGCTGCCTCGATAGTATCCCTTATCTGAGAGCATGGTATCAAGTCTTGGAATTCCGGAGGAAATTCTCTGATGGGAAGAAATATGATTTAATCCAAGAGAAGTAACCGGGAGAACAGAAAAACCATCTTCATCAATCAGGAAAGGGTATTCATTGGTTCCATGGGTAGAGCCGCGGTATTTAACGATGCGGAGCCGGCGTATGGAAGATTGATCACTCACGCGGTGGTCTAAGAGTATAACACAATCTGAAACATATTCTTCAAGTCCCTGTCGGGTAAGAGCCCCGTTACCCCGTTCTCCGGTGATAATTGCTGTTACGTTTTTCTTTTTCAGCCAGCTGAACAATCTTCTCAATTCAGTACGAAGCACTACGGGATTGGGAATCGCGGAAAAAAGAGTTTCTATGGTATCCAGTACAACCCGTTTAGCACCAATAGATTCTATTGCGTGGTGTATTCTTACAAATAAACCCTGTAAATCATATTCACCCTGGCTGTTTATTTCAGCGTGCTCCACACCAATGTGCTCCAGCCAGATTTTTTTTTGCGAGATAAGAGTATCTAAATCAAAACCCAGTGATGCCACATTTGCCGAAAGCTCTTTTGCGGACTCTTCAAAGGAAATAAACACGCCCGGTTCATTATATATAGTTGCACCCCGGACCAGAAACTCCATTCCAAAAAGCGTTTTTCCGCATCCGGCTCCCCCGCAAACAAGAGTTGATCTGCCCTTGGGCAAACCGCCGCCGGTTATTTCATCGAACCCCTGAATACTGGTTGGTGATTTTGGAAGATACCTGCGTACCAACTTTACTTTTTTCTTTAAGGCCATGTTCAATTTCCTGAATTTTTTTAATGTCTAATTAGTTTTCTCCGGCTCTATAATGGTAAACCGTGTTGTGGAATCAGCAGTCCGGTAATGCGATATCTTTACTCTGCTTATCCCGGAGTATCCTGCATTTAAGTATAGCAATATTTTAAGCCGGAAAAAATCGTCCACAGGATTGAAAAAGGGACTAGATCTCCCGCCAACGGTCAGCGAATTTGCATAAGGAAACAGGCGGGTTAAAAATTGAACAACAATTCAAACCGGGCTGATAACCGCATATATATATCGGACAAATCATTCTGCAAAGGGGCATTACAGAAGCTTTTGCCCTTTAATGATTCTGATGAGAATTACAATAACTGCAATCACCAGAAGTATATGAATAAAGCCCCCGATTACCGGAAATGCTATAAAACCAAGAAGCCATAAAACAAGGAGAACAACTGCGATAGTAAATAACATAAACGTTACCTTTCAGATTACTTATTAGGTTGTGATACTGCCCGGGGGCAGGATAAAATATAAAACGATATTGACAAACAGGGGTGAAATTTCTTCCAAGCCCTGATGTAGTGAGACAGAAAAGAATATTATAGAGTAGAGCAGCGGAAACATATCCTGTAGAAAAGTCGGGCTGACTTTTTTGCTTTTGCCGAACTATATATATAAACTGTTCAGTTTACAAACGGGTTCCGTTCTGAATCTACGACCCATTTATTTACAAGCTCAGAAGAAGTCCGAACGTAACAACAACAAAATCGCTGTTGGTAGTGCCGAAGCCGGGTACATGGTTAAAGTCGTAATCAATAAACACATAACGGAAGTCAGCAATTAACAATGAGGTGCTGCCAATCGGCAGTTCCAAACCGCCGCCGAAATGCCAGCCGATTTTCTGTTGTGTTTCATCTGCCGTAAAGAAGAATGGCGCTCTGGTCTGGTCATAATCGAATGTTGTGTTATACCAGCCGATTCCAATTCCTCCGTACAGAATGGGTATAGGATAAATTAATCCGGTTATCATTACCGGCCAGCTTTTAACAGTAAGGGCTCCGTTGGAATAAGTTTCCGAGCGGTAGTTGATGGAGGCCTCTACGCCAAATCCCTTGGAAAGTTTTAACCTTAATGCACCGCCTGCTATGAGCTTTCCGTTATCCGCATCACGAGCTTCCTGATATCCCAAAACGGGTCCGAGATGTATATTTTGTGCGCTGACCTGAAAAAAGGCAGGCAGGACCGCTGCGAGGATAAAGATGATATATTTTAACATACCATTAACTTTCTATAAAAATTTATTTTGAACCTCTGATTACAATTATTATATACCAAACAAAACACTCACGGTAAAGATCATTGCGTTGATATTCCGTTCTTTTGAAACAAAGTGTTTGTCGTCATCAAAATTGTAAAGAGGATCAGCAGCGTCATTCAGCGAAAGGTAGGAGTCAATTCTCTGATTAATTCCGGGATTTGCATCTTTCCAGTTTTTACCGGAAACATTCATGAGATTATACGAAAGATTGAAATCGAGTGAAAGAAGCGGAGCAATGCTGACTTCAACCCCGCCATAAAATCCAACACCAAATCGTGTATCGGATGCCATCGTGTAGGATGCACTCGGAACCTTTGAAACCCCCTGGAATTTAGTCTCTCCGCTGAATGAATTTAAGGCAATGTTAAATCCCAGATAAGGAAGAACAGGTGCTGCTGGTATAGCGAAACGGAATTCAGGACCAATTTTAAATGATACAATTTTCCGGGAGATTTCTATGCTGCCCTGACCTGGTTCGGAGTTTCCTGAATTGCTGAGGGATGAAATATCAACTTCACCGGTAAGATTGAAGGAGGCAAATCCCAGTTTTGCTTTTCCGTTAAAGTTCAAACCGCTTGCTAAACCATAGTTTTCGCCGTTGTAATACTGGATTGTGCTGCCGCTCAAATCAGCACCGGGACTGATTATTCCAAGCCCGCCGCCAAGCTGTATATTTACCTGAGCATTTGCGGAAGTTGAAAACAGGAGCATAACAGCAAACGCTGCTGCGGTACAATTACCGGCTATGCGCGGCCATGTACTGAAAGAAGTTAAAATTGTAACAATTATTTTCATATAACCTTCATAGAAAAATTTGAAAAGTGGATAACTTTTTATTTAGTTTTCACAAAGTGAAAGTACCATGCCACCGGCAAGGAAAAAATAGTTCAAAGGGATGAAAAGGGAGCTACATCTTTGCACTGATGAACCGGCTGCCTCACTCCGGAAATGTTCTATTATATGTACGCATTTCAGGCAA
>CAYYJL010000365.1:0-3689 GCA_964472245.1 uncultured Ignavibacteriaceae bacterium
GTCCTACTATATTACCGAACTTATCAAACCCTGCTATAATCACTTTGTTTTTTTCTTCAATGTCATCAGCTTCTCTTTCATCAGACTCTTTTGTTCCGAATTTCGGCTGCAGGAATTTTTCATTTAGCAGCATAATCAGCGGAGTAGCTGCCATGCTGAGCGCAACCACAGCAACCATTGTTTTTATGGTAAACTCATCCATGATGTTTTGCTGTAAGGCAAAGGAAAAGAGAACAAAAGCAAACTCCCCAACCTGAGAAAGCGCAAACCCGAATATCAGATTCTGATCCATGCTGAGTTTAAATATTCTTCCGGTGATTAAGAGTACAATTATTTTAACTGTAAACAGAAGCAGCAACAGACCCAGGACTAACAAAGGATTCTGAAAGATTAATCCAAAATCAATTGATGCTCCAACGGATATAAAGAATAAGCCAAGCAGCAGGCCCTTAAACGGTTCAATATCACTTTCAAGTTCGTGACGGTACTCACTATTTGCAAGTACAACTCCGGCAACAAAGGTACCCAATGCGGGGCTAAGTCCTACCATGGTCATGAGTGCCGCTATACTGATTACCAGCAATAATGCAGCAGCGGTAAACACCTCCCGCAATCCTGCTTTGGCAATCAGCCGGAAAATCGGACTCAATAAATATTTTCCTGCTAAAACAATCACAGCCACACTTCCGATTACCGAAAGAGTTTTTAGCCATCCCGGCAGAGCATCCAATGGCGATGATCCATGACCTGCGGAACTTTCAACAACTCCGCTGCCCAGCAGTGGAAATACCGCAAGCATAGGTATTACTGCTATATCCTGAAACAACAGAACAGAAAATGAACTTTCCCCTGCAGCTGTTTTCATCAAACCCTTTTCGTTTAAGGACTGCATAACAATTGCAGTTGAAGATAATGCCATGATCATACCAAGTGCCAGAGCACTCTGCCATGCAAGACCAAATAATACTGCAAGCCCAAACACCATCATCGTTGTTAACACTACCTGCAATGACCCCATACCGGCAACTGATATCCGCAGCCGCCATAATAGTTCCGGCTCCAGTTCTAGCCCGATAACAAAGAGCATCATCACCACACCGAACTCTGCAAAGTGCATGATATCCTGCCCTTCTGCGCCGACCAGCCCTAATATATACGGTCCGATGGCAATACCTGCAAGCAGATACCCTAAGACGGAACCAAGCCCCAGCCGTTTTGCAATCGGCACGGAGATAACTGCTGCTGCAAGGTAAACAATGGCTTGTATAAAAAACTTATCCATTCGCTTTCCCTCCTTTTACCGCATCATTTATATATTCCATTGCATCATATGCAGGCAGCAGGTTGTCTTCATTCAATATATACCTGAGAAAACTGCTGTACAATGCAGAATATCCGGCAATAGCTGCATCATCCAGCCGGTGGGTTCCATGCACTACAAAAGGAGGCAGATAATTCATCTTACAAAGGGCTGCCGTTCTTTCCAGCGGAGCCAGGAACTGCTTAATCGTATATTTATTATAACCTTCCACCTGATACGCCTGCTCTCCCCCGCCGGCAGTCATTACATTGATAAGATTTTTACCTTTTAAGGCGTTTCCTTCTGCCCCGTACGCCCAGCCGTGTTCAAGTACCAAATCAATCCATTGCTTCAGCAGTGGAGGAATGTTATACCAGAAAAGAGGGTGCTGCATAATTATGGTATCATGTTCAAGCAGCATTTTCTGCTCCAGCGGCACATCAATGTAAAAATCGGGGTATAATTCATAAAGGTCCTGAAAAGTAACCTCCGGAATTTTATTTATCTCTTTAATCAGTGCTTTATTAACTCTGGATTTTTCCAAAGTCGGATGCGCAAACAGTATTAAAACCTTTCTCATAGTGCTTTCATATCGTTATCTTAATCATATTAATTAATTACTTTGCAAAACCGTAATACTATGCTGCCTCCATTGCTCCCTTCAATGAGGCGTTAGTGCAAAATTTAAACTAAACCTTCAAAAAAAATTCAGGCAGGCAATTGAATTTATGAAATTTTCTGCCAATCACTTATTTTCTGAATGATAAAATAAACTTATATGGACTCAGTGATGAAATACCTATTGCCTCTTTTATTAATTTCTTCAGTCATTTTTGGACAGATTGCCCCGCCTGTTGCAATTAAAAATCCCACTATTCGTGCTGATTTCAGAAGTTTTTCTCTCGTTGGGGGGACAATTTGGGCGATTTCTTATGAATTTGGACTCCGATCCCTGGTACTAAAATCTATGGATAGCGGAGAATCCTGGCAGGTTTATTCTCCTGCCGTATTCCGGGCTGGGGATAATTTGACCGCAATAAGTTTCCCGTCCTCCCAAGTAGGGTATGTGGCAGGCAATGGGGGCAGAATTTATAAAACAACGAACGGAGGGGTTATCTGGAGTGATGTATCAGACACCGTGCTTTACTCCGGCGGCATCAACGGGCTCTACTTTTTTGATGCAAATACCGGTTTTGCAGCGGGCTCTTCCTCGGGCGGATCAAATATACTCCGCACAACTAACGGCGGAACCACATGGTCGCTTGTTACTTCACCATCCTCCAGTACTGCGTACGATATATATTTTGATACACCGCAAAACGGCTGGATAACCTGCGGGTCCGGTATATTTTTGCGTACGACAGATGGCGGCGGCAGCTGGTTCAGTACCAACGTAACCGGAACCTCATCAACAATATATTCAATAAGAAAAGCCGATGCCTCAACATATTATATGACGGGAACCTCCGGCCAGGTATATAAAAGCACCAATGCGGGAGTGAACTTCGCATCGGTTACCTCCCCGCAAAATCTTCCTATTTATTCATCTGAATTCTGGGATGCAAACAACGGAATTGTATTTGGCTCCAATGGCGCAACATACCGCACCACAAACGGAGGTACTTCCTGGACTCTGATTCCCCAGCTGGGCGGCGAAGTCATCCGCGGTTCTATCCGCATCGGCAATACCATACTCGCAGGTGCTTATAAAAGCACACTGCATAAATCCACAAATCTTGGGACTGATTGGACCTATCCTCTGAGTCCGTACCGTGATTTCTGGGGTATATATAAAAAATCAGCAACAGAATACATCACCTGCGGTGAGCGCGGGGAAATCCACTATACCACCAATGCCGGTGCAAGCTGGATACGCGTTCCTACGCGGCCGACCACACAAATATTGTATGATGTACTCTGGTTTGGCAATTATATATACACCTGCGGCAGAAACGGAGAATACCATATCTCCTCCAACATGGGCAGCACATGGGCGTCAAGTTCTGTCGGCAGCAATCAAACACGCCACTACAAAATGTTCTTCCTTAATGAAACAACCGGCTATATGGTAAACAATGACGGCAATATCTATTTCACCACGGACCGCGGTCTGAATTGGAATTCCCGCGCTATCATTCCATCAACAATTTTATATGACATTAAAATGCTTTCGCCTAATGTTGGATATACAGTCGGCTCGGGTGAAAGAATACTGAAAACCACTGACGGCGGTACCACCTGGAGCCACGGCAATATGGCAACTCCAGCCGGACAAGTATTAGGGCTCTATATGCTCTCAGAACAAACAGGATATATCTCCGGTGAAAACGGCGCTGTGTATAAGACAAATAACGGATTCCAGACGGTTACTCTTTTAACTGATACCATT
>CAYYJL010000366.1:0-3671 GCA_964472245.1 uncultured Ignavibacteriaceae bacterium
CGCCATAAGTGGGGAACCCCTCGGTAACAATCAGAAGGTTTCTGCATTTTAGGGCGAGTTCTTCACTATTCAGGGCGAGAAATCCACCGATATTTACAAGAGCATCCTTTTTTGCACTCATGGTTGCCCCTTCTGCAAAGGAGAACATTTTTTTACAGATATCGGGAATTGACCAGGTATCGTATCCTTTTTCCCGCTTTTTAATGAACCATGCATTTTCAGCAAAACGGCAGGCATCTATGTAGAGAGGGATGCCGTATTTTTTACAAATTGCTGCAGTTTCTTCAATATTTTGGAGGGAAACGGGCTGCCCGCCGCCGGAATTATTGGTAATGGTGAGCATCACCAGCGGAATATTTTCCACTCCTTTTTCTTTAATAAAATTCTCCAATGCTGCATTGTCAATATTTCCTTTGAAATCAGCAGGAACTTCCGGCTTTTTGCCGACCTCAGTCAGGAAGTCGTACGCTTCAGCACCTGTAAACTCTATATTAGCCCTGGTGGTATCAAAAAAGGTATTTGCGGCAAAATACTTACCCGGGCCACCGAGAATGGAAAAGAGAATTTTTTCAGCTGCCCTGCCCTGATGAGTCGGGATGATGTGTTTTAGCCCGGTTATTTCCATTACTTTGGATTCAAATGCATAGAAGCTGCTGGACCCTGCGTATGATTCATCCCCTTTCATGATTGCTGCCCACTGATTTGCACTCATTGCAGAGGTTCCGCTGTCTGTAAGCAGGTCAATCATTACATCGTTTGCATGGATAAGAAAGGGGTTATACCCTGCTTTTTCCAGAATTTTTTCACGTTCTTCACGAGTGGTGAAGCGGATGGGCTCAACAGATTTTATTTTGAAGGGTTCAATTATGGTTTTGGGAGTCATGGTAAAGTTCTTGTAATTTCATAAAGTCCAAAAATAGCAAATTGCCCGCTATAATGGATAGAGTACGCTAAATTCATTTTATCTTGCATTAATGCCGGGTAAAAGTAGGCAGAGAAGGGGTAGTATACGAGACAGGAAACCGGGTATATATTTTGGCCGGAGTAAAAAAAAAGGCAGACCACCCGCCTGCCTTTTTTGAGAAACCTAATCGTTTAACGGAGTGATATGGTGCCGGAAAGCTCCACTTCCCGCGATGGGGATGCAGGGGTGGTGCCCACTTTTTCACGGGTGATCAATACGTTGAGTGTCCGTTCCTTGCTTAAATCTCCCGCCAGATTTACGGGAATAAAGTCAGAGACTGAGACGGAATAGTTGATATTGACAAACAAAGAAGTTTTTCTTCCCGAGAGCCAAAGCTGATACACCTTTTGATCTGCCGGCGGAATGATTCTAAGATTTGTTAAATGCAGCTGTCCTTTTTGCAGGGACGGGCTGAAAATCAGTTTACCTGATCCTTCGCTGCCGGTTGAGGGTTTTAAATCCGCATAAATAACATCGGGCTGCTGCAGGAGAGTAATCACTTCCTGCTGCTTATTGAGGCGGAGCAGCTGCTCATTCAAAGGTTCAGTTTGTTTGGTTACTTCTGATGCAATACCGGATTTTACCGCTTCCACATTCTGCTGCATGAGATAATAGACGCCTGCGATTGCTCCGAGCAGTATAAGAATCAGAGGGACGAATATATATGCAGATATCCCTTTTTTAATAATGATTGGCTGCTCACTGACGGAGGTTTGCACTTCCGGTACAACAGCTGTGCGGTATTCCTCTCTTGGAGCAGGTTCTGCTGCCGGAGTTTCATCATGTATATACATATCCTGTTCCGGTGCAGCGGGAGCAGGTTCCGGTATATATACAGGCGGCTGCGGTTCAGGTGCTGCTGTTTCCTGTTCATCAGGATGAAGCTGTTCTTCTATCGCACTGAAGTTGAGAGATATACCTGCTGATTCCGGTTCCTGTTTTGGGGATTTTTCCGGTAAATCAATATCTGAAGGAATATTCAGACGGAAATTTTGTCCGGCATCATCACCACGCTGAGGAGATGCAGGTTCCTGACTGCGCAGGGAAATCTGTGTATTTTGCGACGGTCTGCCTGCGCTGCCGCGGCTGAATGGCTTTGGCCCGGATGAACCTGAAGGTTCTGCCGGTGAGGGGAGATTAGCTGCCGGCGAAGGAACAGCTGCGGGAGCCGGTTGTGCCGGTGCGGGCTGTTTCTTTACAGAGGTGCTTGCTAATTTTTTCTCCTCCTTCAGTTTGTAGAGTCTTTGTGCAACCATACTTTTAACTGAAGAATCAGGTGTTTCAATGTTCAGGAATGAAGGGAGCAGAGCCGCAAGGTTCTGATATTCACCCAGCTCGCCCCAGTTGAAGTTTCCGCCCCCCTCGATATACTCAATGAGATCTATATATTCTTCTTTATCCATGCAGCCGAGTGCACATGCATGTATATCATTGTTAAAATTTCTGTCATCAGCCATATTATTCTGCTCCCTTCAAAAGATTATCTTTCAGATTAGTAAGGGCAATCTGCACTTTTGATTTAACGGTCTGAACCGGAATCTTCAGTTTGGCTGCAATTTCATTTTGGGAAAGCCCCTCGTAATACGCAAGATATATAACATACTGCTGGGCGTCTGTCAACTTGTGCAGGGCATCTTCTATATTGCTGTTTATCTGCATTGCTGTTGCCAAATCCAGTTGGTCAATTTCCGGAGAGAGCCGGGGAATAATGAAGTAATTTTCATACTCATCGTTATACTCATAGTTTTCAAACTGATCCGGCTTGGTTCTGCGGACGGTATCAACTGCTTTGTTGCGTGCCAGGTTAATCAGCCAGCAATAGACATTGCCGGATGAAGCGTTATAAAAACGGACTTTGGTCCAGATTAAAACAAATACATCTACCAAAACGGTTTCTGCGAGTTTCTGGTCGCCGACAATTTTTTTAACCAAAGTATAAAGAATGGGGGAGTACCTGTTGTAGATTGCTTCCAGAGCCCTGGAATCCGAACGGGCAACCTTCTCCATCAGTTCTGCATCGGAAAAATCTGAATATTTTACGGACAAGTTCTTTCCCTTACCAATTGATTATAGTTACAAAATTATCATTAAACTAATTGAAATCAAACAAACGATAGTAATTACCTTCTGAGGTGCATTTATTTTATTGAAAGCAGCACCTCTTCTGCTGCGGCAACGGTCCTATTAATATCTTCCATTGTGTGTGCAGCAGAAACAAACCATGCTTCAAACTGTGCAGGCGGAAGATAAAATCCTTTCTGCAACATACCATGAAAAAATTTACCGAAAAGCGCTGTATCACACGTGAGGGCGGAATCAAAATCGGTAACAGGTTTTTATGTAAAAAATAAACTTATCATGGAGCCGATTTGATTGACCGTATAATTTTTGCCTGATTTTTTAGCTGCACTGCGCAAACCTTCTGCCAGCGCTAAGGTCATTTTTTCTAAATTAGAGTAAACTTCTTTATTATTCTTCAGACGGTTAAGCACGGCCAGACCCGCTGCCATAGCAAGGGGATTTCCGCTGAGTGTGCCTGCCTGATAAACCGGACCGGACGGAGCAATTTTATCCATAATATCTTTTCTGCCGCCGTACGCACCTACAGGCAATCCGCCGCCGATGATTTTTCCAAATACGGATAAATCCGGGGTTATGCCAAAGAGTTCCTGAGCACCGCCCTGAGCCAGACGGAATCCTGTCATAA
>CAYYJL010000367.1:0-3670 GCA_964472245.1 uncultured Ignavibacteriaceae bacterium
TGGAGATGAAAATCATGTTAGAACGTATACAACTTGATCTCCCGTTACATCTTTCGCTTAATTTTCCCCGGCTTGTATCGCATCAGTAACCGCTGGAAATTTTGTTTGATTATTTATCTGAATTTAGTGATTTTGCACAATCATAAACTAAGGTTCTATCATGAAAAATTTCCCGGCTTACATTTTTCTTCTTATAATTTTTCTTGCCGCAATCACACAAACCGAAGCAAAAGTATTTGCCAGCGGTTTAAAAATATCAGATGATACAGTCTCCACCTATGCAGGTGCAATGAATACCTGGGATGGCAACTTTGCCAACGGCGGAGTTAAAATCTGGTTCCTGCTGAATGAAGCAGGTGTCGGTTCAGTTTCCGGAACGGTAACCATATTAGATAATGGTTCAAATGTTGTCCGGGTTTTAACTATGAATAACCTTGTAAAAGGTGTTAATAATATTATCTGGGACGGATATAACGGACTTGGAGTTGCAGTCCCTATTGGAAATTATACATTTCGGGTAGATGTTCAGGATCCTGTTGGGCATACGACATTTGACTCCCTTTGGGTTGCACTCGCAGCGTATAACGGTCCGGATCCAGATGGAAATTCTACCTGGGGATACCGCGGCAATGCATCAATAACAGATCAAAGTGCTTCAACATTTGGAAATATCTATGTGGTAAGAGGTACATCACTTACTACCAGTATCAATGGCTTTTATGAAATAAGCGCAGATGGTATATACAGGAGAAAAATCGGTACCGCACCGGCATGGGTGGCAAGTACACCAACAGAAGCTGCAACCTTTGGATCCAATATATACGGTGTTGCAGGATATGGATTTACCGGTGCCGGTTACGTGCAGGGTGGCAGTACAATCGGTAATCCTGATTTTCAGGGCTCTATTTGGGGTACAAACAACCTGAGAGGTTTAACCATCCGGAAAGAGGGGAACGATACAGTATTCTATTCAAGTCGTTCTGCTCAAACGGGTGATCCGTCCATTCTTAAAAAAGTAGGTATTTTAGGGGATACAGCTACATTTATAAATCTACGCAGCGTTATACCTACCGGTAACGGATACGTAAAAGGAATGTCCTATGATGATGCCGGTAATTTTTATGTCATTTTTGGTTCTGCATCAGCTCAAAGAAAACAAATTGCAAAATTCAGCAGTACCGGTGATTTATTATATAACCGCAGTCTTGACACAGCTTTTGCGCTGCCAACAGGATCAATATTCCAGAGTATTGTAATTGACCATGGTGCTACAAATGCACCGGCTGACGATAAGATATATTTATTAGTCTGGGCCGGAGTCAATTCATCCCCCCTAAACGGTATATACAGAATGAATCTAGATGGTGACACTTTAACTCAATTGGTTAATTGTGTTGGTCTTACTAACAGTGCAACTGCCCAGCATATTAATCTCGACCCGGCAGGAAATGTCATCTGGTCTAACGGCGGTTCACAGGAAAGAGTTGTAGTGTTTTCACCAGCTTCCGGACCGAATAGTTTTTCGACCGCCTCACCTGCAGGTTTAACAATAAATGTGTTAAATCCTGTTCCGGTAGAGCTCACCTCATTCACAGCGAATGTCATCGGTGCCAATGTAGTGCTTGAATGGACCACCGCGACTGAAACAAACAATTCCGGCTTTGGCATTGAAAGATCATCAAATGGAGCTGCAGGCAATTTTACTGAGATTGCTTTTGTAGCAGGCAATGGAAATACGACAGAAGTAAGCAGATATTCTTATGCGGATAAAAATCCGGCAGTGGGAACCTATCATTACCGTTTGCGTCAGGTTGATTTTGACGGAACGGTGAGTTACTCTTCTGTTGTTTCTTCAGAGGTTTCCGGTGTGGAAGGATATATCCTTGCTCAAAACTATCCAAACCCATTTAATCCAAGTACAACTATTCGTTTCAGCATTCCAAAAGAATCTCAGGTTTCCTTGCAGGTTTTTTCTATGAATGGCGAATTGGTAAGAACTCTGGTGAATGGAGTTAAAACAGGCGGCGAGCATCTTGTAGAATTTAATGCTGAGGGTCTTGCTTCAGGTGTTTATTTGTACAGACTAACTGCAGGACAAATTGTCTTAACGAAGAAGTTAAATTTGCTGAAATAAGTCTTCTTACCGCAGTTATTTTTGAGCCCGCTGTCCAATCGGCGGGCTTTTTTATGCGATTTTAGGGTATTTTCGAGAGTTTACAATTTGGTAACTTTAATCCGGGGGCAGGGATTATTATTAAATGGAAAACATCCTTAAATTGCATTACGAATAATTCAAAAATGGAGATACAATGAAGAAAATACTTATACTTTTCCTTTCTTTAACATTTAGTGCAACATTTGCTCAGGTATTGCTGGAAGAAGATTTTAATTACGTTGCAGGAACTGAACTGATTACAAATAATTGGAATCTGACAGGTACCAGTACTACAAATCCAATTCTGGTCGCAGCAAGCGGGCTTTCAAAAGTTGGTTATCCTTATAATTCCGGTAATGCAGTTGCTCTGGGTGCAACAGGTTCGGATGTTAATCGCGGGTTTAATAATGGAGATTCCGTTTCAACGGGCAGCGTTTATGCTGCATTTCTCGTTAAGTTTACAAGCGTAACAGCAGCAGGAGATTATTTTTTACATCTCGGGATAGCTACCAACAATTCTTCCATTTTTTTAGGAAGAGTTTATGCAAAACTTGACGCAGGCAACATTGCTTTTGGACTCGCCAAATCATCGACAAACACTTCAATTTTACCTGTTTACACAGCTGGAAGTTATTCACTTGATTCCACTCATTTGCTTGTATTAAAGTATACGTTTTTACCTGAAGCCACAGACGATGAGGTAAGGTTATTTATCAACCCGAATTTAAATGCACCTGAACCAGCTGCAAATCTTATGCATGATACGACATCTGCAACTGGCACTGATGCTATTACCATCAAAACTGTAAACCTCCGTCAGGGTGGTTCCTCATCAGGTCCCGTTTTAACATTGGATGGTATTCGTGTATCAACGAGTTGGAATTCAATTGTTCCGGTTGAACTGACATCCTTTACTGCAAATACAGTTGGTAAAAATGTAACTCTAAATTGGGTGACAGCAACTGAAACCAATAACTCAGGTTTCTCAGTTGAGATGGCTAAAAAAGGCGGAGCATTTTCTGCGGTAACTTTTGTAACGGGCAAGGGAACTACCGTTGAGCAGCAAATATATTCATATACGGTTTCTAATCTTGCTTCCGGAGCTTATCAGTTCAGACTGAAACAAGTTGATTTTGACGGTACATCAACCTATTCAAATATTGTTGAGACTGAAATTAATTCAGTTTCCAGATTTGCTTTGGATCAAAATTATCCAAATCCATTTAACCCATCTACCACAATTTCATTTTCAATCCCTGAAGATGCAAATGTAACCCTTAAACTGTATAATGTTATGGGCAGTGAAGTTAAAACATTGGTTAACAAAAGAATGAGCTCAGGTTCACATACTCTTTCCATTGATGTCAGTGATCTGGCAGCAGGAGTATATCTCTATCAGTTAACGGCTGGTTCATATACCTCAACAAAAAAACTCACCCTGCTTAAATAAATTTCTTCTCGGTGCCGGATGCAAAATCCGGCACCATTATTATCCTTCATTTTTTCCATTCCTCA
>CAYYJL010000368.1:0-3649 GCA_964472245.1 uncultured Ignavibacteriaceae bacterium
AGCTTACTTAACTAATACAACTTTTGTGCTTTGCATGATACCTTTTTCGGGGATTAAACTCACATAATATATACCTGCGGAAAGATTGCCGGCATTAAAGCTGACCTGATGTGATCCGGCTTCGTAGTACGCATCTGCAAGACGGGTAACAATCCTGCCAAGTGCATCATACACTACAAGAGAAACATTGCCGGATTTGCCGAGTGAAAACCGTATGGCAGTCTGCGGATTAAACGGATTGGGATATGCCCGCAGGGTAAATTTCCCCGGTATATACTCCTCATTTGTAACAGAAGAGGGAAGCGGCGGAAAAAAATGTTCCAGCATAAAATCAATATTAGCACGCCAGAGCCCCCAGCTGTGTCCCTCAGGTAATTCACTCCAAAGAACGGAATATCCTTTTGTTGTCATCTGATCACGGAAACTCCGCATGTTCTCCCAAAGCCCTTCATACGTACCCCAGACTGCGGCAAATGAGACATCTTTGCGCGGTGCATTAATAAACAGATTATAAACCTCATAACTGTTCGGCCAGAATGCACCGGAATGCAGCCCGCATAAACCAAATACTTCCGGATAGTGATATGAGATGTAACCGGAGATGTTACCTCCGAATGAATCTCCAAGGGTAAGCCGGCTGTCTGCACGGGTTATGGTTCTGAAGTTATTATCCGCATAAGCAGTTACTTGCGTTGCAAAAAATTGTGCGTATGAGGAACGTTTGTTGCCCGCGTACTCATCATTGCGGTTGTTTGGTTTAACAAACACAGCAATAACCGGACGGATTTTATTCTGCGCAATCAGATTATCCATAACAATAACCGCAGAAGCAAGATCTATATACTCATATCCGTCATGAAAATAAACAACAGGATACCGCTCTGTTATGTTTTCTGCGTAACCCGGAGGGAGATAAATTTTTGTCTGAAATGTACCCGCACCGTTTGTTGAAGCAAGGGAAGTGGTCAGTATTGTGCCATGCGGAATTGATGGATTGTATACAATCTCCGCGGGTTGTATATACTGCGGCATTGCAAGTTCAGAGTTCGGGCCAAATCCGCCGGAGACGGTTTTAGAGTTCAGCGGGTCTAAAATCCAGTTGCTGCCATTAAGGACAAATTTGTAATCCAAGCGTGCATTGGGTTCAAAAGACTTTATATAATAGTATAGATTGGTTGTGCTGATTTTCTGCAATGAATAAGAAGGGCTCCAGCCGTTAAAATCTCCCGCTGCCGCCACGGTATTTGCCGATCCGCGGTAAAGGAACACCGCTTTGTCCCCTTCTATGTATGGAATGTTGCCGTTACGGTTAGCGGTAACAAAGGAATCCACCGAAGCCGACTTGGCAGGTTCAGCCACAATGTTCAGGTATGTAACCCAGTCCAGAAAGTTCTGCTGAGCATTAGAAAAATTAGTTAAAAAGAGAGTGAAAATAATAATGGGAAGTAGTTTCATGTTGGTAATAATAGTATTCTAAACAGAAATATGCTCTTCGGCCTTTGCCTCATAGAGCGGTATGGTAAATGTAAAATCGGTACCGAGCCCCGGTTCGCTGATAACGGATATTTCCCCTTTATTCAGCTTAACAAAATCGCCGCAAATCAGAAGACCAAGCCCGGTTCCCTTTTTGCTGTGCGGAGTGCCGATATCCGAGTTAAGCACATCCGGGCGGAATAGTTTTGCGATATCTTCCTGACTGATGCCAATACCGGAGTCAATTACGGAAATTGAGGCAAACTCCTCATGTACCTGTGCTTTCAGCAAGATGCTGCCGCCATCCGGGGTAAACTTAATTGCATTAGAGAGCAGATTGCGTACAACAGTCCGCAGTATATACTGATCACCAAAAACAGCAATCTCCTCATCAATATCATTTTCCAGCGATATGCCCCGAATCTTGAGCTCTAAAAGGAATGGCTCGGCAGTTTCTTTCAGAAGCGGTGTGAGACTGATTTTTTCCGGCGAATACATCACCCTGCCTGCGCTTAAAATTGACCAATCCAAAAGGTTTTCCACCAGCATATATACGCGCACAGCTGCATCCCGAAGGTTGGAGATAAAGCGGTACCGCTCCTCATCAGTAAGATCTTTATAATTATCTTTAAGAATATTAAGACTGCCCAGCAAAACGCCAAAAGGATTTTTAAGATCGTGTGCAATGACTGAAATAAGCCGGTCTTTGGAAAGATTGCTCTCTTCAAGTTCTGTTGCATATTGCTGCAGCCGGACCTCAGTTTCTTTTATCTGGGTAATATCGCGTATATATTCAATGATACCGGTTAATTCCCCGGAGACGTCATACACGGGAAAGTTGGAGGACTCAAAATACGATATTGAATCATCCGTGTGTTTTACTTCAAAGTATTTTCTTAATACTGTTTTGCCCGCGGTCAGTTCCGCAATAATGGGAGCAAGGTCTGCGGTGTAAAGAAGAGAGCTGTCTGTTTTGCGGAGGTTTTTTAATTTATCAGCAGATGCTTCCGTGGAATCATTATAATAATCTATGCTGCCGGACTGCGCATTCACCACATAAAACGGATAGGGGAGGGAGTTAATCAATGTTCTTAAAAATGTTAAGATGCTGTTATCGAGCCGGTATTTTCTGTAAAAGGTATAAAGCACGGCACCAGCTAAAAGAAAAATAATAACAAGCAGATCTCTTGTTAAAGTGGTTGTCAGGATTTCCTCTTCCTTACCGGAGATTATTTCCCGCATTTTATCATCCTGTGCTTCAAGCTCCTGTTTATCCGCCAGATTTATAAGGTCTGAGCTTACGGTAAAAGCCGTGAGAGAATCATTGAGCAGAGTATATTCTTTATATACTTTAAGTGCATCCGTGTGGCGGTTCAGCTTTTCCAGGAGCGTTGCCTTTTTAACAAGCCCGATGAGACGGTCGTCTGTTAAGCCGAGACTATCACTCAGCTGCAATGCAAGGTTTAAGTATTTTAAGGAGGAAGCATAATCGTGTTCAGAAGAGAGAAAATCGGAATAACGGAGATATACCCTTTGCGCGGAAGCAGTTCCATTTGTATATCTGTCATCCAAAAGGGATTTTAGCAGTGTATAGGCGTTTGCATTATCCCCCACCTCAGAATAGACATCCAGCATGGCATAGATGCAGTCAGTCCGGAATTCAAATATCTCAATGTTGTACTCATCGCGGATAAGATTGCGGTCCAGGGCGTTAAGAGAGGATCTGAAATAATAGAGAGCCGAATCGTGGCGGCCCATCTCCTGATAAGTTCTGCCGAAGTAATAGGTGCTGTGAGCAATGTAAAAGCGGTTGCCTAACTCCAGACGCAGCTCATGTGCTTTGCGGAAATTAATCATGGCGCTGTCATACTGGGCACGCTGAAGACTGACAAGACCAAGATTGATGTAGCAAACAGAAAGGGGATGCTCAATTTTACCCGGGGCATTCTTCAGGTCAAGCCCCCGGCGGTAATACCTGGCAGCCATGTCGTACATTTTTTTGCCGTAGTATATATTACCGATATCACAGAGGGTGTATATAATTGCTTCGTTAGACTGAAGGCGGATATTTGCATCCAGCCCGGTATGGAATGCCTTAAGTGCAAGACTGAGGGCACCCATGCGCATATACTTGTTGCCAAGCAGACTGTATGCTGTGCCGAGCGTCCCGGGGTCT
>CAYYJL010000369.1:0-3645 GCA_964472245.1 uncultured Ignavibacteriaceae bacterium
AAGGATTCAAAAGATTTTTGCTTTTGGTATTCCTTGGATACCTGATTAAGCTTCCGACGGGCAATCCGCTTTATATAGAGTTTGTAACTGAAGCCAAGTGGAATTTATTTTTTGCAGCTGATGTTTTGCAGATAATCGGATTCGGCATACTCTTTCTCATGATGTGGCTGTATATAGCAGAAAGAATTAAATGGAACGATATACCCGTCTTGACTGCAGCAACATTTTTTGTGATAATTCTTGCACCTTTGATATTGGCTTTTCCCTGGCATAACTATATGCATCTATCCATTGCGAACTATCTCAACAGAGATAACGGCTCACTGTTTACTATTTTCCCCTGGGTTGCATATATTTTTGCAGGGGGAATATTTGGGGCTTATCTGGCACATGCAGGCAAACTGAGGGATGAGCGAAAATTAGGAAAGATTATGCTTGGCACTGGTATAACCTTGGTAATATTTTCCGTGCTGAATAATTTATTAGAAATAAAAATAGTCGGCACCTCAACATTTTGGGCTAATAGTCCTAATCTTGTCCTGCTCCGGCTGGGGCTTGTCTTATTGCTCACTGCACTGATTATATATATCTCTCTGAGAATTAATTCAGTTCCAAAAATTGTTGTACTGCTGGGACGCAATACATTGCTTATATATGTAGTGCATCTGGTAATCCTGTACGGAAGTCCATGGAGCGCCGGTCTCAGCAAATTTGTCGGTTATAGTTTTACTCCGTTTCAGACCATAATATCTGCACTGATAATGATAGGGCTGATGTCTTTAATGGTTATTATCTTTAATAAACTTAATTTTAAAAACAGGCAACTGGTAACCTCTTAAAAATTTGAAAAGAAAATCCAAAACAACTGATCCGGACATCAATCCGGAAGAGACTACCTTCGATTCCGCGCTGCGGCCGGCATATCTGTCCGAATTTACGGGACAGGATAAGATTGTCTCTAACCTCAATGTTTTTATAGCTGCGGCTAAAAAGAGGGGGGAAGCGATAGATCATATACTCCTGACAGGTCCGCCAGGGCTGGGTAAAACAACACTTGCAAACATCATTGCACGTGAGATGGGTGTGCCTATTAAAATCACTTCAGGACCGGTATTGGAAAAACCCGGTGATCTGGCAGGTGTCTTAACGAATTTAGAAGAAAACGGTGTCTTATTTATTGATGAGATTCACCGGCTCAGTCCTGTCGTTGAGGAATTTTTATATTCCGCTATGGAAGATTTCCGGATTGATATAATGATTGATTCCGGACCAAGTGCACGCAGTGTGCAGATAAGTCTCCCCAGATATACACTGGTGGGAGCCACAACACGTGCTGGTATGCTGACCTCACCGCTTCGCGACCGGTTTGGGATAAAATTCCGGTTGGATTATTACGACGCAGATTTTCTTACAAATATTATCAAACGATCTGCATCACTTCTGGATATAGCAATTGAAACTCCCGCTGCTTCAGAAATTGCTAAACGCTCCCGCGGAACCCCTCGTATAGCAAACCGATTATTAAAACGTACACGGGATTTTGCAGATTATGAAAATTCGAAGGCAATCACACTACCGATTGCCCAGAAAGCTTTGACCGCACTTGAGGTTGATGAGTTCGGGCTGGACGAAATGGATAAAGAGATTTTACTAACCATTATCGAAAAATTTTCCGGCGGGCCGGTCGGGTTGAATGCACTTTCAGTTGCAGTGAATGAAGATGCCGGAACGATAGAAGAAGTATACGAACCATTTTTAATTCAGCAGGGATTTCTGAACCGAACCCCGCGCGGCAGGGAGGTTACTCCGCTTGGATATAAAAGATTGGGCAGATCACGCACTCAGCAGAATAAAGGACTTTTTGAGGATTTATGAGTATCAATGAAAATTCATTTTTGAATGGGAACAGTTTCTTCCTGATTGCAGGTCCTTGTGTGGTTGAATCCCGTGCGATGGTTTTGCAAATAGCAGGTGAAGTCAATGAAATTACCAAGCGACTCGGGATTCCGTATATATTCAAAGCAAGTTACCGCAAAGCAAACCGTACAAGCTTAAGTTCATTTACCGGTATTGGTGATAAGGAAGCATTGGAAATCCTGAAGGAAATAAAAACAAAGTACGGATTACCTGTTTTGACAGATATACACACCGCTGAAGAAGCACCTATTGCAGCGGAATATGTAGATGTTCTTCAAATACCGGCCTTCCTCTGCAGGCAGACGGATATACTGCTGGCTGCGGGTAACACCGGAAAATATGTTAATATTAAAAAGGGACAGTTCCTGGCGCCGTGGGATATGAAATATGCAGTCGAAAAAACCGCCTCGACAGGGAATAAGAATATTATGCTTACAGAGAGGGGGAGTTCATTTGGTTACGGCAATCTGGTTGTTGATATGCGCGGTCTTATCATGATGAAAAAATTTGGTTATCCTGTTGTTATGGATGCTACACATTCCGTACAGCTGCCAGGGGCTGGAGGTAAAACTGCAGGTCAGCCGGAATATATAAAGCCGCTGGCAAAAGCTGCGATGGCTGTTGGCATTGACGGGTTATTCCTTGAAACTCATCCCGAACCTGCAAAAGCATTAAGTGATGCGGATAGCCAGCTGCCTCTTGCAGATATGGAAGCACTGCTCATGGAACTGAAAGATATTGACAACGTGACCAGGAAGTACAAAACCTGATATGAACGGCTTTCCGCGGGAGTTATCCCCCTTTGAAATTGAATTGCTGGAATTTTTACTTCCTGAAGATTTAAAGGTATATGCAGATTTCCGAAAGACAGTTCTGGGTAAACAAGTTGTCGGTACCGGCAGATTTGGAACATCTAACCTGCTCCTTTCAAATGACCCTGAGGATGCTGATTATCACTCCGGGTTGGGTAAAATTTTTGCTTCCGGAGTATATATAAAGGGGAACGTTAAATATGACATGTCCCTTCATTTTGAGGTTAATGGTGTTATAGAATTTGATATTACTGAGTCTGAAGCAGAAGTATCTGCCGAATCCTTCACTTTATCCCGCTGGAAGCCGGATAACACTGAGCAATACCCGTTTGACGGGTTGAGAACTGTTCTCATTGAGGAAGCGTCTTACATTATGGTAATATCAAAAAGATTATCACTGATCTGGCTTCATGAATACAAAACCGGATTTAACAGAATTCTCCCTAAAACCAATCTGATGAATGAGATACGGTTTGCAGCAGGACTTCCGGGAGATTTGAGCAGCAAAGAGATATTTGTAAAACTGGCTGAGGTCAGTGATGAAATAATAAAAATTGCATTTTTAAATTATAATAAGATGTTTAAGAAGATTGACCAACAGATTGTGCAGAAGAAACCGGTTCCGGCTCCGGTTAATATATTTAAGAGATTTTTTACAGGCAAGTCAAAGTGAACGCAGAAGAGATAATAAAACGCGGTAAAGAAGTTGTCCGCATAGAAGCTGAACAGATATCCCGTCTTTCAGAAAGCATTAACCCGGATTTTGTCCGTGCCGTGGAATATATATATAGCTGCACCGGCCGGGTGGTGATGACGGGTATGGGTAAAAGCGGACTCATAGCACGAAAGATTGTTGCAACGCTAAACTCAACCGGAACACCCGCAATATTTTTACATCCTGCCGATGCTTTTCACG
>CAYYJL010000370.1:0-3644 GCA_964472245.1 uncultured Ignavibacteriaceae bacterium
CGTTTCCAGGTGTTGATGTTCAATTTAAAAACATCGCTGATGCGGCAAAAGGCAGCGGGCTGAAAAGGATCGTTAAGGTATCCGCCCTGGGAACAGAGAAAAACTCACCGATACAAATTGCGCGCTGGCATGCTGATTCCGAAGAATTATTTGCTGCCACAGGCATCCCTTATACCTTTTTGCATCCGGGTATGTTTATGAGTAACCTTTTGGCGGAGCTGCCCGGTATTAAAGCTACGGGAGCTATCAACAGTCCGTTTGTTACAACTAAACTTGCTATGATTGACCCTCAGGATATCGGCGAGGCAGGCGCAAAAATATTGGTTAACGGCGGCTTTGACGGGCAGACCGTACCGATGACAGGAAACCAGGAGAGCACTTATGCGGATGCGGCGGCGCTTCTGAGCAAAAAGCTCGGGCGGGAAATTAAGGCAAATTATATTACCCCGGATGATGCTTACGGATTTATGACTGGTGCAGGAGTGCCTGAGTGGTACGCAAATGATCTGCGCACGATGATGAACTTTTTCGGGAGTTCCGATGTTATAAAAATTGAGACGGTAAAAGGAATCCTGAACCGTGAGCCCGGAACTCTTGAAAACTGGATTGATAAAAATCTGGCAGCATTTAAGTAAGAGGTACAACTATGCAGCGTGAAATGACAAAAAAGTACAGCAACGGAGAAGTTACCATTTTGTGGAAGCCGCATCTGTGCATTCATTCGGGTAATTGCGCCAGAGGGCTGCCGGGGGTTTTTAAACCGAAGGATAAACCGTGGATTAACCCCGAGGGCGGGACAACCGAGGAAATCATTCGGACCGTAAATCACTGTCCTTCAGGAGCTTTAAGTTATATAATGGATAAGGACGGGAACTCTTAACGGAAGTTCCCTGTTGATGGTTATGTGTTCCTGATTGATTGATGATGTGTTGGGAGGCGGAGTGATGACCGCCTCCCTTTTTTTATAAAAAGGGTTATTTAAAAAAATTATTTCGAATGGGGAGCCTGCTTGCCAAAGACTACAATTCTATTACTCTCAGAAAATTTAATTTACTGTTATTAAATAATACTGAAATGAGAAATTCAGAAAATTATTTTACATCCCCGGGTAAAAACGTGTGTTAAAAGATATATTATTCTCAATTCATTGTTATATATTCCTCCCAGAATTTTTAGTGGTTTTATATCCTTATCCGTAAGCTATCCCCCGGGATAGTCTGTGCGGGATGAGAAGATTCCCCTATTGGTGGTTTTGTTTCAGAGAGAAAAGAAAAGGAGTATAAAACCATTTTTAGGTAAAAGGTGATACGAGAGTCAAAATGAACAGAGAACTCTGCCTGCACCATAATTTTAACCCTTGACTATTTGTGTGTATAAATTCTAATTAATATGAAAGAAACTTCATGAGGATATTTGCCTCTCTTTTGATCCTATTATTGTGTTCCACGGTCTTTGCACAGTGGGCAAAAAGTACCGGTGGTACTTCTGCGGATCTCGTGAATGACATTACTGTTGATGCGAGCGGAAATGTCTATATAGCCGGAAGATTTTCCGGAACTGCAGATATGGATCCCGGTGCCGGAACAACTAATTTAGTAAGTGCCGGAGGAGAAGATATCTTTTTTGCAAAGTATAATAGCAACGGAGAATTAGGGTGGGCCTTCCGTGCCGGAGGTACCGGGAGTGACAGGAGTCTGGCAATAGCAGTTGATGGCAGCGGCAATGTCTATATTGGCGGATACTTTACCGGTACTGCAGATTTTGATCCCGGTGCCGGAACATCAAATTTAATAAGTGCCAGCGGAAATTGTGCCTTCTTTGCAAAATACAACTCGAGCGGAGAGCTGCTTTGGGCTAAAAGTATCGGCAATGATATTGGCAGCCAAACCAAATCACTCAAGGTTGACGGAAGCGGTAATGTTTATATAACAGGGTATTTTAACGGTAATTTGGATTTTGATCCCGGTGCTGGTTCATTTAACCTTGAGAGTGCCGGTTCATTGGAAATATTTTTTGCTAAGTACGACACTAACGGAGACTTTGTTTGGGCAAAGAGTATTGCCGGGGAGGGATATGACGAGGTTTTCTCCTTATCCCTTGATGGAAGCTCCAATATATATTTAGCAGGAAACTTTATGGAAACCGCAGACTTTGATCCCTCGGGCGGGACGACTAATCTAACGAGCGGTCCAAGTATGTACGATGTGTTTTTTGCCAAGTACAATTCCAGCGGCTCATTAACGTGGGCAAAAAATGTAGGTGGCAGCAGTTCCCAGGAAATAAAAGCCATTTCAGTTGATGGTTCGGGTAATGTATATATAACCGGACGCTTTACTTCCACTGTTGATTTTGACCCGGGTGCCGGAACAACAAACCTGATAAGCACTGATTTCAGCGAGGATATATTTTTTGCCAAGTACAATTCCAGCGGCTCATTAACGTGGGCAAAAAATGTGGGCAGTGATTTGGCGGAAATCAGCAACGACATTTCAGTTGACGGAAGTGGAAATGTGTATATTACGGGGAATTATGGCGGTACGGTAGACTTTGATCCCGGCGCCGGAACAACAAACCTGGCAGCAGCCGGAAGTTATGATGTGTTTTTTGCAAAATATGATTCTAACGGAGATTTGACCTGGGCAAAATCCGTGGGAGGTACAAATTTTGATAACGGAATTGCATTAGAACTGGATGGCAATGGCTTTTTATATATAGCGGGCAGTCTTTCAGGTTCAGGTGATTTTGATCCCGATGCCGGCACCATGACTCTTACGAGTGCAGGCAGCGATGATATCTTTTTCACAAAAAATAATGTCTCTGACGGATTACTTCCTGTCGAATTAGCTTCCTTTTCTGCACGTATCTCAGGCAATGCTGTTCTTCTGGAATGGCAGACAGCAACAGAAGTGTCTAACTATGGTTTTGAAATTGAAAGAAAAGAGCCGGACGGTACCTGGCAAAAAAGAGGATTCGTGCCGGGACACGGAAACAGCAACAGTCCAAAGGTATATACATTTACCGACGGCGGCTCGAATCAGGGCAAAGCAATATATCGTCTCAAACAAATTGATACTGACGGTTCCTTTACCTATTCACACGAGGTTGAGCTGAGCAGCGGAATGCCAGCAGAGTTCAGCTTACTGCAAAACTATCCGAATCCGTTTAATCCCTCAACCCGTATTGAATTTGCACTTCCTGCAGAAAGCAGGGTGACACTGGAAGTATTGAGCGTAACGGGAGAAAGAGTTGCATTATTGTATGATAACGTAATAAAATCAGCGGGAGAGCATAGAGCAGAGTTCCGAAGCGAGAGCTTAAGCAGTGGAATATATTTTTACCGCCTGAGTACTGGCAATTACGTTAATGTAAAGAAAATGGTAATTATGAAGTAATTGAGAATTATTATTTAAGATAATGTGAGGCGGAGTGATGACCGCCTCTCTTTTATATGACTATACCAGGGAAAAAGGGAATCGTTTCCCGCAGATTAATGCAGATACTAAGGAGTAATTTCCTGCAGATTAATGTTGCGACGAATTCCGCAACGATCAGCGAAATCAGCGGGAGACCTCTGGGGAAAAGGGCAACACGAATTGAGCAGGCGGGAGTTTCCCGCAGATCGCGCGGATTAACGCAGAGACTAA
>CAYYJL010000371.1:0-3628 GCA_964472245.1 uncultured Ignavibacteriaceae bacterium
CTTCCGCGCCGTTCATGTCAGTATTTTACCCATACAGCAACGGTCAGCGTTTATGGGTTGGCACAACAGGATGGGTAGCCGGACCGCGTGACCCGTTGCGTTATGTCGAGTTTAATGTATCTCCGCAGGCAGGAAATAGTTTTACCGTTACAAATGTATCGTTTAATTATGGCGATTCACCCCTTACGGTTGACTTTAACATTATAAATTTCCAGGCCTATTATTCACTTGATAACTGGAATACTTCTGTGGTCTTGAATACCACACCGCTCATATATAAAAACACAAGTATGCAGACTTTTATTCAGGGAATAAATGTTCCTGTTGCATCCAATCAGGTATTTTCCCTGAGAATATTTCCATTCGCAATACAGAATGGCTCTGCGATGACACCGACTTTTGCCACGCATAATAATGTAACTATATGCGGGACAACCACGCCTGAAGTACCAAACACAGGTTCAATTTGCGGTGTTAAGTTCAATGATCTTAATGGCAATGGCGTGAGAGATTTAGATGAGCCGGGTCTCGCAAACTGGCAAATCAGTACGGGGGTTGCAACTATTCCCTATGCCACAACTGATTCACTTGGTAACTACTGTTTTGACAGTCTGCCGGTGGGAACCTATACTATATCTGAAATAAATCAGATAGGATGGGAACAAACTTATCCTTGTATGCCAAATACCTACACCGTAACTGTTGTTGGTGGTGAAACAATTGACAGCATTAGCTTCGGAAACAAACTTGATTCTGCCGTAGCTTGCATTACCTGGGGACTGATGACAGACAGCTCAGTAACATCAGTTGTCGGTAATATTTTTGGACAACCTGAAAATATCGGACAGGGATCAAGTGCTCCGTTCATGTCAGTGTTCTATCCTTATAACAACGGACAGCGCTTATGGGTGGGTACTACGGGATGGATATCAGGGGTCCTTGATCCGCTGCGTTATGTTGAATTTAATGTTGCACCTCAGACAGGGAATAGTTTTAACGTGACACAGGTTTCATTTAACTATGGTGATTTTCCTTTGACAGTTGATTTTAATACCATCAATTTCCAGGCGTATTACTCAACTAACGGATGGAGCAGCAGTACAGTGTTAAATGGTACTCCATTAATATATAAAAATACGAGTATGTCAACCTTTATACAAAACATCAACGTTTCTGTTGCAGGAAGTCAGACTTTCTCACTCAGAATTTTTCCTTATGCCTTGCAGAATAGTGTCCCGATGACACCAACATTTGCTGTGCATAATAATGTTACCATCTGCGGTACAACAATTCCTGAGGTTTTAAATACAGGGTCTCTCTGTGGTATTAAATTTGAGGATGAAAACGGCAATGGAGTTAAAGATGCCGATGAGCAGGGAATACCAAACTGGCAAATTAGCCTGAATGTTGCAACTATTCCTATGGCAATTACAGACTCTTTGGGCAGATACTGTTTTAATAATATACCTCTGGGTATATATACAGTATCGGAAGTTATGAAAGACGGTTGGTATCAAACCGCTCCTGCTGCTCCGGGTACTTTTACCGTTACGCTTTCGGCCGGGCAGAATATTGACAGTCTTAATTTCGGGAATAAACGGGACACCTGCACTTCTGAACAAAAAGTCTGGGTACCACTTGGTACGGGTACGGATGGCGCAATATTAGCACTAAAATCACTTGGCACGGATATATACGCAGGCGGTGCATTCACATTAGCAGGTGGTTTAAGCGCAAGCAAAATTGCAAAGTGGGATGACCAGAACTGGTCAAATCTTGGAGCGGGCACCAACGATGAAGTCCTGGCACTTGCGGTAATGGGAGGACAACTTTATGCAGGTGGTAAGTTCACTACTGCCGGCGGGGTTAACGCAAATTATATTGCCCGATGGGATGGAACCACTTGGACTGCTCTTGGCACGGGTTTAAATAATTACGTCACCTCCCTTGCTGTTATTGGAGGAAATCTCTATGCCGGAGGGCAATTCACTACGGCAGGAGGAGTAAATGCCAAATATATTGCAAGATGGGATGGAACAAACTGGTATGCTCTCGGCTCAGGAATGAACAGTGTTGTTTCTGCTCTGACAATATCAGGCACCGATTTGTTTGCAGGCGGTTTTTTCACAACTGCAGGTGGTGTAACGGTTAATCATATTGCCCGGTGGAACGGAACAAGTTGGTACGCACTTGGCACAGGCATGAACCATAATGTTCTCTCGCTTGCTGAAATGGGAGGCAATATATATGCAGGCGGCTCTTTTACCACGGCAGGCGGTCAAAGCGCAAATCTTATTGCTAAATGGAACGGTGCAGTATGGGCTGCTTTAGGCATCGGTCTTAACAATAATGTGATGTCACTGGCTGCCATGGGGGGTGAGATTTATGCCGGTGGATACTTTTCAACCGCAGGCGGAATTAATGCTCCACGTATAGCAAAATGGAACGGCTCAACTTGGTCAGGATTAGGTTTGGGCATGAATAGTACCGGTGTGCTTGCACTTGGGCATAAAAATGGAGTACTTTACGCCGGTGGTGCTTTTACAACTGCGGGTACTGTCAATGTTGCCAATGTCGCAAGATATATATGCATGGACTTAGTTACTGTTGATGATGGTGTGGCAGGTAATTTTATGCCGGATCATTTCCGATTGGAACAAAATTTTCCGAATCCGTTTAATCCAATGACTACACTAAGATATGATATAGCTAAAGTCAGTTTCGTAACGATAATAGTTTATGATATCCTTGGGCGTGAGGTGATTACTTTAGTTAATGAGGAAAAAAATCAAGGAAGATATGAAGTCAGCTTTGATGCCCGTGATTTATCCAGCGGAATGTATTTTTATTCTATCAGAGCCGGTGACTTTGTTGAAACTAAAATGATGATTTTGATGAAATAACGACAAATGTCCTTATTGTAAATACGTGAAAACTCCATACTCGTTAAAGAAATGATTTCCGTATTAGAAATTCTGTTGAAAAACATCAACTATCTTGGACTTGAGACCTCGCTCCCATATAACGAACCATTAAAAATCCACAGCCAATATCATAGAAATCAGATATTGGCTGCATTTGGATTAAATACGTATACTAAAAAATCATCATTCGCCATAGGTGTTGGTGTAGCAGAGAATAAAAATCTGAATACAGAATTACTCTTTATTGATTTAATTAAATCTGAAGAGGATTATTCACCGACAACTCTATACAACGATTATGCAATTGATGAGAACCTATTTCACTGGCAAAGCCAAAATTCATCAAGACCGGATAAGAGGAAGGGATTATCTTACATTAATCACAAAAAGTTAGATAAGAGAATTCTATTATTTGTCGCGAAGGGAAACTTGACGAATTCGGGTTTACTATGGGTTATGTTTTTATTGGGGAGAGTACCTTTATGGATAGTGAAGGATCAAAACCGATGAGTATTACCTGGCAGTTGCATGAACCACTCCCCGCTTACCTGTTAAAAGATTCTCTTAAACTTTCTGCCGGATAATAGAAGTCTGCATACCCGGACAGTCAGCCACAGGTATTTATTGTTTCATGTACCCCTCTGTAAAATCATCCAAGAATTGGCTGATAACTTTCCGGTAGTCATTTTTATCACCGGCAAGTT
>CAYYJL010000372.1:0-3627 GCA_964472245.1 uncultured Ignavibacteriaceae bacterium
TCGTATATTTCTTCCTGGACTGGTACCAGGTCCATAACAATGATCTTTATCGAAGGGAATGCTTTTTTAATTTTCTTTACGACATGTATGCTGTTTTTACCTTGTATGCCCAGGTCTAGTAAAGCAACAGATGGTTTGTGAGTTTCTATGAGCGATTGAATATTGTCACCATTTGGAAGTGCTATGACTACATGCATATCATCTTGGCCATTAATAAGCACGGATATACCTTCCCGGAGCAGCCGGTTATCTTCTATTAGTAATATGGGAATTTTGACCATAATTCTGAATAAGGTACTTCTTTAATAAGGTAACTTTAAGTAAGATAACCATTTTATTAATAATTAACAATCTAATTGTTGCCTTACCAATTGTATTGTAATCAATTCATCCTACCATTAAATGTTTAATGATTCGGTTAAATGACCGGAAAATCACTTCGTAAATAAAAGAATATTGGAAAAAGTAGTTTGCAAGAAATGTAAAAGTACAGGTATTTTTGAAAAATAAAACGGATGTACGATGTTTTCTGTTTTATTTTACTTTGAACTTTATGCGAATTTGTCGCTGAAATTAAACAGTACTGTAATACGGTGTAATTTCACAGATGTTGGACGAAAGTCCATTAATAGCTTCAAAAAGAGGCATTTTTTTTATCGCTTTTGAATAAAATTCCCGTAATTTCTGGTAACATAAAATTATTCTTTAGAGGCACTATGAAGATTTTTCGACTTGTTTTGGTTTCTGTTTTCTTCACATTTCAATTGTTTGCAACCCCAACCGGTAATACGCTTTGGAAAGCAGCAAACAACATTGATGTGAAGAATATCCAGGGTCAAAAGTACATTGCTCCAGCCCAATTCGGGCTTTATAGACTTAATCTTAATGAATTCCGTACATTATCGTTGTCATTTCCCCACGAGTTGAATGTGCAAAATGGTGTTGCAGCCCCGTACATCATTGAGTTACCGGCACCGGACGGCACCTTCTGGAAATTTTCAGTGGTTGAATCTCCGGTTATGGAAGGATCCCTTGCTGAACGATTCCCGATGATAAAAACCTATTATGGGCAGGGGATTGTTAATAATGTTTCCGTTTTAAGATTTGATGTTACTCCGCAAGGTTTTCATGCGCAGGTTTTATCACCGGAAGGTAACTGGTATATAGACCCGTATTCAATGTCTACTACCGAATTTTATATGTCTTACTTTAAACGGGATTTGCGTGTTACTCCCGAAAGAATGAGCGAAGCAACCTGTACAGTGGAAATTGATCCTGATATTGCAGAGGAAATCACGTTCCTGCGTACCCATTTTGACTGGGTTGCCTCGGGCGAGCAGTTAAGAACTTACAGAACTGCGATTGCAGCTACCGGTGAATACACAACATTCCATGGCGGAACTGTACAACTTGGGCTGGCAGCTATTGTTACTGCGCTTAACCGTGTGACCGGTATATATGAGTTAGAAGTTTCAGTACGAATGGTTTTGATTGCCAACAATGATTTAATTGTATATACCAATGCATCCACCGACCCATACACCAATAACAATGGCAGCACCATGCTGACCCAAAACGTTAATAACTTGAATACGGTAATTGGCAATGCAAATTTTGATGTCGGGCATGTATTCAGTACAGGCGGCGGCGGTATTGCAGGGCTCGGTGTTATCTGCGGCAGCAGCAAGGCGCGCGGAGTTACCGGATTACCTTCACCGATCGGCGACCCGTTTTATGTAGATTATGTTGCTCATGAAATGGGGCATCAGTTTGGCGGAAACCATACCTTTAACGGCAGCAGCGGTTCCTGCTCAGGCGGTAACAGAAATGGATCAACCGCTTATGAACCGGGCAGCGGCACCACCATTATGGCATATGCAGGTATTTGCTCCGGTCAGAATACACAAAATTTCAGCGATCCGTATTTTCACGGACTCAGCTTGGATGAAATCATTGCATTCACAACACAAGGCGGCGGAAACAACTGTCCGGTCACAACCCCAACCAATAATCTGGCTCCTGTGGTTTCTGTTCCCACAGGCGGATTTACCATTCCCAAAAGCACACCTTTTGCACTTACCGGCAGCGCTACGGATGGAAACAATGATACACTAACCTATTGCTGGGAACAGTTTGACCTTGGCCCTGCAGGTGCACCTAACTCACCATCCGGAAATGCACCGATATTCAGGTCTTTCAAACCGGTTACAACACCTACACGTTATTTCCCGAAAATTCAGGATGTTATTTCTAATACGCAGATTATGGGTGAAATACTCCCGAGTTATGCGAGAAATTTAACTTTTCGTCTGACTGCCAGAGATAATAAGGCACTTGCAGGCGGTACGGGAAAAGCAACGGTTCAGTTTTCTGTATCAGATGCAGCAGGACCGTTTTTAGTGACATTCCCAAATACTGCAATGTCTCTTGATGGAGGTACAACTCAGACTATACAATGGGATGTTGCCAATACGAATGCCTCACCGGTTAACTGTGCTAATGTAAAAATTCTTCTGTCAACAGACGGCGGTTTAACATTCCCTACAGTTATTCTTGCAAGCACACCAAATGATGGTGCAGAACAGATTACACTCCCTAACCTGCCAACCACAGCAGCACGTATAAAAATTGAAGCTGTAGGCAATATTTTTTATGATATGTCCAATGCAAACTTTACCATTGTTGATAATCCTGTTCCGGTTGAACTGGTTTCCTTTAAGGCAAATACATCCGCTAATGCGGTAACGCTGGAGTGGACAACTGCAACTGAGGTAAATAATGCAGGATTCAGCATCGAAAGAAGTTCAGATAATATTTCCTTTGCATCTGTTGGTTTTGTTGAAGGCCGCGGAACAACACAGGAGATTCATCAGTATTCGTTTACTGACAGAGTTGCAGGAAGCGGAACGTATTACTACAGACTCCGCCAGAAGGATTATGACGGTTCTGAAGAAACTTCAGTTACCATTCAAGCCGGTATAACAGCTCCGGAAGAGTTTGTACTCGCACAGAATTATCCTAATCCTTTTAACCCGTCAACAACCATTTCTTTTGCTCTGCCAAAAGCATCTTCGGTCACCGTGTCTTTATATAATGCGGCTGGAGAACTTGTCCGGGTAATAGCTAATGGAGAATATGAAGCAGGGTATCATGCATTGATGCTCAATGCAGCCGATCTGGCCTCAGGTGTATATACGTACAGTATGAAAGCATCAGGGACTGACGGCAAGGTATTCAGCTCTGTTAAAAAACTTGTGCTGATGAAATAAAAATATTAGACATATTTTCTCAAAGCCCCGGTACTGCCGGGGTTTTGTGTTTAATATAATCAGAATCAGGATTATAGGATTTACAGGATTTGGACATACCGGAATACGATAGCTCTTAAATGCTGAGGGTATGAAAGAAAGTTCTCATCGCAATTGGAACACGGATGACGCGGATATATATAACACGGATTTTCACGGATCAGAATGTTGCCCGCAGATCACACAGATTACCGCGGAATGTGACTCTCTGTAAACGCTGAAGGCGTCACAGGATTATAGCAAAAAAATGCATCATAGTTTCCTGAATGCCGAAGGTATGACAGAGAATTTACGGAGCCAACGGAACACGGATGGCACG
>CAYYJL010000373.1:0-3613 GCA_964472245.1 uncultured Ignavibacteriaceae bacterium
CTGCATCTTTTATCACGTGGACCGCGCAATTCAGGAGGGTGCAACAAAAGAAGAATTGTACGAATCGTTTAACATCGCTTTGATAGTTGGCGGCTCGATCGTGATTCCGCATTTGCGCTATGCTGTGGAAATTATGGATGAAATTTTTGCAGAACAAGAGGGCAGTCCGGATACAGAATGATCAAAGTAATTGTTCCGGGGCTGGTGGTAACAGCGGATAGCGGATTCCAGCTGCTGCAGAATCATGCTGTGGTCATAGAAGAGACGTTCATTAAAGAACTCACATCTGCCTCCGATGTCAAAAAGAAGTATCCTGATGCAGTATATATTGAAAAACCGGATATGGTTTTAACTCCCGGATTTATTCAAACGCATATACATTTGTGTCAAACACTTTTCCGCGGGCTTGCTGATGATTTAGAATTGTTAGACTGGCTTCAGCTGCGCATTTTTCCGTATGAACATGCTCATAATACGGCTTCATTAAAAGCATCCGTGCAGCTTGGCATTGATGAATTGCTCCGCGGCGGAACGACTACAATCCTTGATATGGGGACAAAGAATCACACCGAAGTTATCTTCGAGGAATTATTATCCTCCGGCATCCGTGCATTTGCAGGTAAATGTATGATTGATGAAAATGATTTGTATCCCGTTTTTAAGGGCAACCTGAAAGATGAATTAACGGAAACGTATAACCTTGCTAAGCAATATCATGGTTCTGCAGGTGGGCGGGTGAATTATGGATTTGCCCCAAGGTTTGTACTTTCCTGCAGTGAAGGTTTGTTTAAGGAGATTCCGGGTATGATGAAGGATTTCCCCGGCTCTGTGCTGCATACACATTCTTCCGAGAATAAGAAGGAAGTTGAAATTGTCCGCAGCAAGACGGGTAAAGAAAATATTGAGTATTTTGAGTCGCTCGGATTATTTTCCGGACAGACCGTGCTGGCACACTGCATTCATGTTAATCAGAACGAGATGCATATCATGAAGGATAACGCCGTATGTGTTTCACACTGTCCTTCCTCCAATTTAAAGCTTGCTTCAGGCACGGCAAATATCCCTGCATATATATCAAACGGTATTACCGTATCACTGGGTGCGGATGGTGCACCGTGCAATAACCGGCTTTCAGTCTTTAAGGAAATGCATCTTGCGGCTCTGATTCAAAAGCCGCTGCACGGACCTACCATAATGGATGCAAAAACAGTATTCGGGCTGGGAACTATTAACGGCGCAAAAGCATTAGGTATAGAAAAGCAGACAGGAAGCATTGAACCGGGCAAAAAAGCGGATTTAGTTTTGCTTAATCTGGAAAAAAACGGCTTTGCATTGAGCGATAACCCGGAACTTGTGTATTCTAAAATCGTCTATTCTGCCGGCCCGGAAAATGTTGATTCCGTAATGGTTGACGGCAAATTTGTTGTTGAGAATTGCGTTTCAAAAATATATGATGAAAAGAAATTAATCGAACAGGGGAAAATTGAATTACAGTCCCTGCTGAACAGAGTATAAAAAGGATAATTTTGCAGATAGTTATTGCAACACATAATAAAAAGAAGCTGAAGGAAATTTCGGCAATTCTTGCAAACGATACGATTCAGTTTTTAACCTTGGATGAATTCCCTGAAATCGGCGATATTGCTGAAACGGGAACAACATTCGTTGAAAACTCCCTGATAAAGGCAAAGTATGTTTATGAGCAGACGGGGCTGCCTGCAATAGGTGATGATTCCGGTCTTGAGATTGAACAACTTGACGGCAGACCGGGGGTCTATTCCGCGCGGTACTCCGGCGAAGGGGCAACTGATGAAAAGAATAACAAAAAAATTATCAGTGAACTCTCTGCTTTTCAGCCCCCGCATAAAGCCAGGTTCGTTTGTGCAGCCGTTTATTTTGACGGCAAAAACACTTTAGTGAGTGAGGGCTATTTCCCCGGTGAAATAATACACACCCCGCGCGGACATAACGGATTTGGATATGATCCGCATTTTTTGCCTGATGGGTATAAGATAACGCTGGCAGAAATGGATGCGGAACTTAAGAACTCAATAAGCCACCGCTACGCAGCTTTTTCGAAATTAAAAGAAATGATACGTTCAGATGTTAAAAAATAAGTTTTATATACTCACTCTCCTTTTCTTTGCTGCTCTGTTTACGGCCGGCTGCATGAAGGAGAATCCGACAGGACCGGAAGTGGTACCTCAGTATAACTATCCGCTGAGCAAGGGGGGGTACTATGTTTATTCGGTGGATTCCGTTAGCGGAGGAGCAATCGGTTCCCGGAGTGTTTCATTGCAGCAGGACACAGTTTTTTACCTGACGCCGTATATACACCGGATTGATTCTTCAAACATAGACGGCAGTCTGACTACGGCGAATTCATACATGAGAAAGTCATCAGGCGGCGTGTATATCTATGTGGATACTTCTGCGTTGCGGTCGCTGATTCCGGATTCTCTGCTGCCGTTTATTTCCATTGATAATGAAATCACGCTGCTTTCCTATCCGCTTCAGACTCCGCGCTATTGGCCGGCTTACAAAATTTATGTGGATTTTCTGCTTGAGGTGCAATCGTTGATTGATTTTAACGGGAGTTACCTGTTTGAGGAATCTGTTATCCTGAATCTGAACGGCAGGGATACAACATTGACGGCAAAGAAAATTCAGTATGATTTGAAGGTTTCTATTCCCGATGCGGAAGGGGAAGTGACAGTGTCAACATACAGGGCATTCGCATGGTTTGTAGACGGAATTGGTTTTGTAAAACTGAGTGGCAACAACGCAGTGCTTGCATTGTTTTCCGGAGGGGCGGTAACGACGATTGATACGGAGGGGGAATCTGTGGAGACATTGAGGATATATATCCCGGGATAATGTCTGAACTGTGATTTATGTGATTAAATGATTGACAGGATTGATTTTTCTGTGGATCAGAAATCCGAAGGATTGACAGGATTATAGCTGGCAGGAAAGACCATATATACAAAACCCCGGAGGGGTGACAGGGTGTCTGCGAATAAATGGATATTCCGGAGTTAACGCAAAGGGCGCAAAGGAAATTATTGCGTGTTAATGGCGGAGAAATTATTTGTTTCAAATCACACAAAATTCATATCTGTACGCAAAGGCCGCAAGAGGAAACACGAAGTGTTGACAGGATTATAGTAAAATGATGTATTAGTATATATGAAACCCTGAAGGGGTGACAGGATGTCTGCGAAGAAAAGGATATTCCGGAGTTAACGCAAAGGGCGCGAAGGAAATTATTCCGTGTTAATGGCGGAGAAATTGTTTGTTTCAAATCATCCACAATTCATATCTGCACGCAAAGGCCGCTATAGAAATCAGTAGGATTGACATTATGGTAGCAAAATGTAAGAAATTGCAATGTTGAACCGGGTACCGGTGACATTATCTCTTGCGAGTCCAATGGCACACGGATTACACGGATATTAGACACGGATTTACACGGATTGGAAAGTTGCCCGCAGATTACCGCAGCATTTGACTCTCTGTAAACGCTGAAGGCGTGGCAGGATTAAAGCAGAATTTGCGGGGAAATTTTTCTTTATGGCTGCACTCAGAAAAGAATGAAATTCTGATTATTTTG
>CAYYJL010000374.1:0-3613 GCA_964472245.1 uncultured Ignavibacteriaceae bacterium
TATCTTCCGGATTAACATCGGTAAGAGTCGGATTTCTTCTTATTGCGTTGTCAATATATATAGCACTTGAAGTCACACCTGTTGGGCTTTGTCTGATAACCACGCTGTGAAACAGTTTATCACCGGTACCGGTAATTGAAGAGATTGGTATTTCAACCCATTTCCAGCCCGTCCAGTTTAGTGTATCCACTTTAACAATCGCATTAGTGGATGTATTGTAATAAAACCAGTATTCAAGGTAATTGCCGCTCAGATCTCCATATATCCACAACCCGAAGCGCTCAGCGGTGCTGGAGCCGATATTCGGCCTGTCACTGTTAAATGTTCTGCACACGCCGCCAATACCGGTAAATACATAATTTATTTTTCCGGATTTAGAACCTGCATAATATTCATCCGAAACAATGGTGAATGTGGTGAGTGCGGGGTCTGTACCAATGGTGCTTCCGCTGTAATTGGGGTCCTGCCAGTTCTTTATTAATTCAAAATCATCTACCAGTACGCCGGCAACATATATACTGTCCGCAGTGGTAAACAAAAATGACTGCTCCGTACCAAGTGAGGTTCCCAGTATATTGGTAAGCCCTTCCTTAATCCGGATACTGTATGTACTGCTGTAACGGAGCGGGCTGAGGGAAGAAAACGTTACCCTGCTTTTACCGTCTTCTTCAAAGTACTGTATGTTTTTTATGGGGACTACCTGATCATTTACATCATGCAGTCTGATATTGGTGTTAATAGTATTCTGCATTAACGGCGTATCAAAATTAAGCTGCAGGCGGACCGTTGAAGGGATGTTCACCTGATTTACCTGAGGATATGTAGTTAATACATTCAACGGTGCATGGCTTCGGGTTACAAAGCTGAAGCTGATACCGCCGAGCAGGTTACTGTTATTATAATTTACTGCGGCTGTATCCAGTGTTACCTGATACTCGGTACCAAGCTGATATAATCCGGTTGGCTTAAAGACAAGTGTTTTTCCAAAATCTTCCCATAAAAAGACTCCCGTTACTGCAGGAGTTATCGTAAATGCTGCCTGGGTTTCCGGCCGTTTCATTCTCTGATTGAATTTAATTTTAACTGGAGCATTTGCCCAAACACTGTCACCGGAAGAAGCAGGAACGTAAGATGTAATCTGCGGAGAGGTTGTATCCCGCGAAACCAATTGTATATAAAAATCCCAATCCCAGTATATACCCGGGTCGGTATGTGTATTGCAGGTGGGGTCTATCGTAGGAAAGTTGGAAGCCATCCAGGTTTTCCACGTGTTGTTCTGCCACTGATTATGCCCTACTATTCTGTTTTTATCAACGGGGATATTATACCGCACTGCAAAATGATTAAAAAGGTTTGCAGAGGCAATATACATAGCATCGGTGTACCATGCGGGGTTATCAACAAATCCCTCATGTTCCACGCCGAGCATGTGCGCATTCCAGCAGACTGCATGCCATGCACGGTTTTGCTCCCTTACCAGCTGAACTATATATCCGTCTGAGCTTCTGATTATATAATGCGAACTTGCACTCGCGGCGGGATTTTTCAGCCAGGATACCGAACCGGCAAAATTCCCCTGGGTTGTATGCACAACACTAAATCTCTGGTTAATGCTTCCCGAGGTATAATTGGGGCTTGGATCCCATACTGCAGGACCGTAATCATCCGATTCAAAGTACTGAATACCGTTGCCGGGTTTCACTTTATCACTAAAAACTCTTAAATCAATTGCGGCATCGGGATTAATCTGCAGTCTTTCACCTGTATATCCATCGTGCATAACGCGGTATATCTCATAGGAGTACAGTTCCACAATATCCGTCTGAGGAATGCCGGAATATTTTTCAACCACTGCTCTCCATTGCATCAGGTCATTCCGGTTTATGGTTTTCTGATTTGCCAGTGCACTCAGATAAGCTGCTGCACCATATATATTCTTTTCTTCGGAATACATCAGCTCATCAACCGTATAGCCGGATAATTCAGCAGCTTTCTGCAGGGAGTTTCCAAACCAGGAATCATTGCGCAGTCCCATAATGCCATATACATGAGGTATGCCGATACAGGAGATGTGGCTTTCTTCATCGTTGATGATATGAACACCCCGCGTTTCAGTAAAGGCAATACTTTTCAGGATAACATCAGGAACATTAAACTGCATAGATGCCTGCTCAAACATGCTCTGCAGACTCTGAGGGTGCAGATATATAAATGAGACAAGTAGTATGACAATTAATTTTTTCATTTTTGAGCCGCTCTTTTTATTTAAAATTTACAGATTCTATGTCACTGACGATATCAAGCCGTTTCTGATGCCGCTCCCCGCCGAACTCTGTGGTCAGCCATGCATCAACTATCGAAAGTAAAGAATTATCCCCCAGGGCTTTTGCACCAAGGCAAAGTACATTGGCGTTGTTATGCTCCCTGGAACTTCTTGCAGTAAATTCATTATAACCTGTTGCAGCACGGATATTCCGGAATTTATTACAAACCATTGCGGAGGCGTTTCCGGTTGCATCGGTAATAATGCCAAATCCTGCCTCACCGTTTTTTATCTTAAGGCATACCCGCCGTGCAATTTCAGGAAAATCAGCGGGCTTGGTATCATAACTGCCAGCATCTATACACTGATACCCTTTTTTGTGCAGGTGCTCCACTAACAACTTTTTGAATTGGTAGCCGTTATGATCATTGCCGAGCACAATAGTTTTTGCTAAGATACTGCTCTTTTTTGCCGGTGCTGCATTTTCAGCTGAAGGGTTCGATACCGTAATCCCGTACTCTTTTATTTTATCAAGAGCAGCAGGGGTAAACAAGGTATCTTTGCCTGTAATCAGCGATTTCTGCCCGGCATTAAATAGCTTGATTATTTCATTTTCTGTAATAAGTTTCTTCATTACACAATTTCGCTGTGATTATTTTCCTTTAAGTATTCCACAACCTTTTTTACATCCTGTGCTTTATCACGCCGGCAGATAAGGAGTGAATCTTTTGTATTAATGACCAGCAGATTTTCAGCACCTATAACAGCGGTAAATTTTTCCGGTGAGTAGATGTAAGAATCCAGCGTGGAATCAATATATACATTACCTTCCGATACATTGCCTGAGCCGTTTTTATCGGAAAGCTGATATACTTCTTCCCAGCTTCCCACATCGCTCCAGATAAAATTAGATTTAACCACATAAACGGAAGTGGCTTTTTCCATCACACCGTAATCAATGGAAATTCCGCGCACGGCGTTATAAACATCTGCAAGTGATGTATTAAATTCGTCGGAATTCAGTTTTCCCTTAAGATTTTCAAACGCACTGTACATTTCCGGCAGGTGTTTTTTTATTTCATCGAGGATAACAGAGTTTTTCCAGATAAACATACCGCTGTTCCAGTAAAACCCGCCGTCATTTAAAAAGCGGACAGCTGTGGCGTAATTTGGTTTTTCCGCAAAACTTTTGACCTTATATACTCTTTCCTCAGTTTCCTTCGGTTCAATTTGTATATATCCGTATCCTGTTTCCGGTCTGTTGGGTGCAATTCCAATAGTAACCAGCGCATTGCTTTTATATGCATACTCTGCCGCCATTTTGAGTGTCTGGCGGAAGTTTTCTTCTTC
>CAYYJL010000375.1:0-3611 GCA_964472245.1 uncultured Ignavibacteriaceae bacterium
TCCGCTTAGTCACATCAGTCCGGATATCGGCCGTGCTCCCCAGCAATAAGGTATTCACCGGGTCTATATTGCCTTTAATAAAAACTTTCCCATGCAGATACTTTTTCGCTTCATCTAATTCAACCGTACCAAGAGGAGGCGGGTCTAAAGTATCAATTCCGTTTGTACCTGTTTCCAGCATAAGATCAAGCCGGTCACCGATGCTGCCGCAGGTATGCGTATATATAGGTACCTTGTAACGCGCTTGAATTGTTTCAGCAATTCTCTTTTCATACGGAAGTACAAACTCACTGTAGTGTTCCCGCGAGATCAAGCCGGCACCTGCAAATGCTGAGGAGATTAAAATTGCGTCCACCTTTTCTTCTGCCTGTTTTGAGGCCAAGGCAATGGCGCCATCAGTCAGACGGTCAAGTATGGCTTTGCACTTACCGGGATCATCCAAAATTGCCATTAATGCATTTTCATAATTCAGCAATTCCAGGAACTGGGACCATGGGGAAAATATCTCAGACTGAACAGATATGGAATCCCCTGCCATTCTTTTAACATGGCGTATTGTATCGAAATGATAATCAGGAAAATAGTTTTCGAATGCAGGGCTCTCTTTTGAAAAACCCCATCGATATGGATATTTAACTTCCGTTATATCCCATGGTTCAACATAAAATAATTTTTCAGGGTCAATTTCTTCAAAAGAGGGAAATAATCTTTCTCCATCCTCATTATAATAATGAGGGTTATCATCATTGGGGATAGTTGTGTAATAGCCGTTTTTCCAGTCCACGCGGATTTCATCATGTCCCCGTTGTATGGATTTCACTTCCTGTGTAATCTCATCTCCCCTGCCGGGCAGATTTATCAGTACGCCGTCAAATCTGTACTGCTTCGCCATTTTTACCAAAGCTTCGGCAAAAACTTCTGACTTAAACCATATATCTACAGGGTCTAACCCCGCATGTAAAAAATAATGACCAATGGAAAGCTGGCACATTACAGGAACCCTGTCGGATTCCTGCAAACTCATTTGTTTAGCTACTCGCTCTTTACCGTTCATTCCTTTTTCGGTTTCTTGAACTTCAAAGATACTGAATTAATGCAATATCTCAAGCCGGTTGGTTCCGGACCATCATCAAATACATGGCCCAGATGTCCGTCACAGACCGCACAGAGCACTTCAGTTCTCGCCATTCCAAAACTGACATCACTTTTTTCGGCAACATTCTCTTTGTTAACGGGCTTATAAAACGACGGCCAACCGGAACCGGAATCATACTTGGTATCGGAACTGAACAATTCTGTACCGCAACCAGCACAGGTATATACACCTTTTTCCTTAAAATTGTTGTACTGACCAGTAAAAGCTCTTTCGGTACCTTTTTCCCGCAGAACTTTATACTCCATTTCTGTTAATTCACTTTTCCATTCTTCTTTTGTCTTTTTCACTTTTTTCAGCCCTTTTGATTTTTGATTTGAATCTGCCGGAGCAGAAACATCCATGTTTACGTTTTCTCCGGCTGGATACTGCTTAACTGTACGATTATCGCCGCATCCGGCAAGTAATGAAGCAGCACCCGATATTAAAATTACCATAAATAAAGTTTTCATTCAATACCTCTTTAGTTTACTCTGAACTTTGTTTCAGCTGGTCCGTTTTCCAGTTTGAGGACACCTCGCGGACAAACCGCCGAGCAGATACCGCATCCTACACATGAAGCGCGAACAATATTATCCCCTTTTTGAGCATAAGCCCTTACATCAATACCCATTTCACAATAGGTTGAGCAGTTTCCGCATGATATACACTGTCCCCCGTTTGTTGTAATTCTGAAACGGGATGCTTTTTTCTGCAGTATGCCCAGCACAGCAGCCATCGGGCAGCCAAATCTGCACCAAACCCTGCTCCCCATTAGCGGATATAATCCAACACCAGCTATACCTGAAAATAATGCACCGATAACAAACCCGTAAGTTTTAGAAAATCCTTTGGAAACAGAACCAAGAATTTCCCCTTTGTATATATCATTAAACCATAACAATGCAGTTGTAAGCACAACGAACACCAGTACCGAATGTATCATCCACCGTTCGATTTTCCATGCTTTGAGTGATTTATCACTGAGCTGCCTGTATGGGTCACCTGCCGTCTCTGCCAATGCACCGCATCCGCAAACCCAGGAGCAATACCAACGTTTGCCAAAGTAGTAAGTCAGAATCGGGGTTGCAACAACAAACATGACAATACCCCAAACCAGCATAAAAATGCCGAGTGTATATTGGTCTTTCATCAAACTGTTTATAGTTGACGGAAAGAGATAATCATATTTCAGCGGCCAGAAATATGAGAAATAGTATTCGTACTCATTCATCCTTTTCAGCAAACCGGGAATAATAAATGCAAATACCAATTGGAAAAATGTAACGGAAATTGTTCTGTATATCTGATACCGGCTGTGCCTGTATTTAATTATCATACGCAGTCCCATGACCAGCACCGCAATTGTATAAAAACTGCCGTAGAGAAACCACTGATCTGCTTTTACATTCCTTAAAGAAAAACTCAAAGGATCAAATGAACGTATCAACGGAGTTAATGTTTCAGGATACCAATAGAGCAGCACGTAGAATCCGGTAATAAACAAACCTGTAAACCAGGCAATCAGTTTGTTATTAACCTTTGCATCTGTAAAAAGGAAATTATTTTTTATCCCTTCCGGACTCTCATGATAAAAAGCGTATAAATAGACTGCACTGCCGAGTATAAATGTAAAAACAACGGCAGGGAACATTCCGCCCAATGAAGATGAAAGCGGAATCAGGGAAAGGAGAAAAAGAGACAGAAAAATCAGATATAAACCATATGATTTTCTGTTTTTGAGTGTGCCGGTTATGGTGCTCATACTTCAGTCTCCCGGTAATTTTTTTCTATATATAATTTTAATTGCTTAGAAATTACTCCTGTGTAACTCCTGTAAAATTCAGGATCAAACATGGCAGCACCCAGGTTATTTGAGATATATTCAATAGAAACCTGATCTTTCAGCCACGTTTCGAATACCTTATGCCGCATCCTGATACCAAATGTGTTTATACCTTTAAACACACCGGAAGATTTAGACCAGACTATCTTAACCAGCAGGTTTCGTGATGGTTCCTGCCAATAAAAAACTTCATCATCCTCACCTTGCTTTGCTTTAACAGTTCCATACGTTTGGTATTCTATATCAAAGAATTTTGCTGAGTTAAATAATATTCCTCTCTCATATTCTGCCTCAGCACCCAGAATGTTCCTGGCAAGAACTTCAGCTTGCATGCGTCCGGTATACCAAAGCTGCTCCACTTTTGGCAGATCGCTTTGGCGTTCCTCCAATTCAGCGCAGTCCCCGGCAGCATATATATCGGAGATATTGGTTTCAAGCCGGTTATTAACAAGAACTCCCCTGTTTGTACGTATACCTGAGCCATCAAGAAAACCAATATTTGGCCGTACACCTGCGGTCAATCCAACATACTCACATTCAATCTGCTCTCCGGCAGAGGTAATGATTCCTGCAACATTTCCTGCAGTATCGCCGATTATTTTTTCGAGTTGAGTATTTGTTTTAATTTTCACG
>CAYYJL010000376.1:0-215 GCA_964472245.1 uncultured Ignavibacteriaceae bacterium
AGGTTAAAATAGATAAGATGAGCTATTAAGCGGGGAAGTTGTCTGAACTGTGATTTGTGTGATTAAATGATTGAATCATCAGAATCAGGATTTACAGGATTTGAGGATTAATGGGATTGTTATGCCGAAATAGAGACATTGGCAAATGCCATACCAATGGCACACGGATGACGCGGATACAACACGGATAGGAAACTTGCCCGCTGATCACGCAG
>CAYYJL010000376.1:315-3608 GCA_964472245.1 uncultured Ignavibacteriaceae bacterium
ATTGCCGCAGATGTATTTAAAAATAAACGCTGAAGGCGTGGCAGGATTATAGCAATATCACGGGTCATAAATTCCGGAATGCCGAAGGTATGACAGAGAGTTACCGAGGCAAATGGCACACGGATGACGCGGATATATAACGCGGATTTTCACGGATAGGAAACTTGCCCGCTGATCACGCAGATTGCCGCAGATGTATTTAAAAATAAACGCTGAAGGCGTGGCAGGATTATAGCAAAATGACGGTCAATAAACTCCGGAATGCCGAAGGTATGACAGAGAGTTACCGAGGCTAATGGCACACGGATGACGCGGATATATAACGCGGATTTTCACGGATAGGAAATTCGCCCGCTGATTACGCTGATTAACGCAGATATTGCCTGAATGTAAACGCTGAAGGCGTGGCAGGATTATAGCAAAATTAGGAGTCATAAACTCCGGAATGCCGAAGGTATGACAGAGATTTTCCGGAGTAAACGAAAGCTGCACGGTGCCTTCGAGAACCTCAGACACCAACCTATCCTGCTTTATTACCACATTGTTCCCTTGACATTTGAGAGAGTTTTGCGTAAATAGTGAACAAATGTTCACGTATTTATGTAATGGATAATAGCCAGGAATTTGATCTTACGCAGTACCGCCTCCCCACGGATGACGGTACCATACAGTTTTATCGCGCCGTTCCCCGGAATACGGATAAGGTGCGGTTTGATATTTGCGATTATGAGATGATTTTCCGGGATGAGCCGACCAAAAAGCTGATTCGGGAGGGGGAGACCATCGGCTGTTTTTATATTGAATCCCCCGCCATGCGCACACTCTTGCGGAAGCTGAATGTGGATGATTTTGAGATGCTGACTGCCGCAAGCTCTGTAATACGTCCGGGAGTGGCTGAAAGCGGGATGATGCAGGAGTTTATACTGCGGCATAAAAATCCGGCACGGAGGAAATATCTTGTCCCCGCTATGGAGCCGCTTCTTAAAAGCACCTATGGGGTAATGATTTATCAGGAAGATGTGCTTAAGGTGGCGCATCATGTTGTGGGGCTTTCTTTAGAAGAGGCAGATTTACTGAGAAGAGCCATGAGCGGCAAACTTCGCTCCCGCGATGCAATGATACGGCTGAAGGAGCGGTTTCAGGAGTCCGGTCTGGCTAAAGGTTACAGCAAAAAAATTGTGGAGGAAATCTGGCGGCAGGTGGAGTCTTTTGCCGGATATGCTTTCTGCAAGGCACACAGTGCTTCGTATGCTCTGCTTTCTTTTCAGGTGGCGTATCTTAAGGCACATTATCCTGCGGAGTTTATGGCAGGGGTGCTCAGTAATCAGGGGGGATACTATTCCGCTGCTGTATATATACAGGAGTGCAGGCGGCTCGGGCTCCGGGTGCATCTCCCCTGTATTAACAAAAGCAGATATGAATACTACGGCAAGGGGAAGGATTTATATATCGGGCTGATGGCAGTAAAGGGGCTTGCTTCCCGGATGGCAGAGGAAATTATCCGGGAGCGGGAGTCAAACGGCAGATATGTTTCCTTAGCGGATTTTCTGGTACGCACATCAGTCGGGGAGCAGTCTGCAGCGCTGTTAATCCTCTGCGGGGCTTTGGATTGCTTCGGGCAGACGCGCCCGTATCTTATGCGCCTGCTGGATGTATATATCAAACACAGGAAACTGCTGGATACCACGCAGCTTGCCTTATTCACGGCAGACTCCCTGAAACTCGAACGGGAACTTGCCACCTCCGTTGATTATTCCATTGAAGAAAAATGCCTGCATGAACTGGAGGTTTTTGATTACATGGTCTCACGTCATCCGCTCGATTTTTTCCCTTCCTATCATGAGGATCCGCTGGTTATCCGTGCTGCTGATATGAAAAATCATCCGGGCAAAAGAATCCGGATGATCGGCTGGTATATGACCTCCAAACGGGTTAAAACAAAAAAGGGGGATGTTATGAAATTCCTTTCCCTTGAAGATACAACGGGAACCTTTGAGGCGATTCTGTTCCCCAATATATACGGCAAAGTTGCGGAAAAAACCCTGACCATGGGACCGTTTCTGGTTGAAGGAAGAGTGGACAGGGAACTTTTCACCAATATAATTGTTGACCGCCTGGATTTGCTGCATGTTACCGATCTGAAGGCATCGCTCCGGTTAGACAGTGTGGAAAATCAGTATTTTGGTGATAATGAAAGTTTCAGTGAGGAAGAAATTATGCTTGTTGAATCGCTGGACAAGGAGGAAATGGTTAAGGCGTATCTGGGTGCCGGATAAAATCAGCTGTTGAGAATAATTTTAAAAACAGTACCTTCACCTGGATTGGAATATTTGACAAATATTTTGCCGTTGTGGTATTCCTCAATAATCCGTTTGGAAAGACTTAACCCAAGACCCCAGCCGCGCCGTTTGGTTGAGTACCCTGGCCGGAAAATATCTTTCCGCCGCTTTTTATCAACCCCTTTTCCGTTATCGGCAACCTCAATTTCAACCTTATTTTTCAGCTCTGTAATGGAGATATCAATTTTTCCCGTTTCATGATCAATGGCATCGTAGGCATTTTTGATAAGATTTTCTATCACCCATTCAAACAGATCATTGCTGAGTTTAGCTTCAATGGAAGAACTGCCGTTAAGGGTAATTTGCACATTTTTTCCGGTTTGCGGCATCCGGCGGTTAAAGTATTCAACTACTATGCGGATTTCTTCGTATACATTTTCTCTTTTCAGTTCCGGTTTGGAGCCGATTTTTGAGAACCTGTTTGTAATTTTATGAAGTTTGGCAACATCATTTTCAATTTCATCGGCAGAGTCCAGTACCTTATCAGGATCCTGATGATTCAGTTTCAGCAGTTCCACCCAGCCCATAAGACTGGAAATGGGAGTGCCGAACTGATGCGCCGTTTCCTTTGCAAGCCCCACCCAGATATTGCTCTGCTCGCTCTTTTTAATCTGGCTGAACCCGATATATCCGATAATAATAAACACACCTGCAATAATAATCTGTATATACGGATAAAACTTCAGCTGATTAATCAGTTCGGAATCACCATAATGAATTTTGGTCAGGATGATGGTATCGGTTTCGGTGATATACTTTACCAGAATAGGGGGATTGGTTTCATCCATTTTGGCAAGTATATTCTTAAAGTACTCTTCCAGTTCCTGCTGGTTCATGGTGGAATCAAACTTGATGTTGCGTATATCCAGGCGTGAGGTAAGATTTATCCGGTCCTGCGCATCGGTTAGAATAAGCGGAAAATCAATCTGTTATACGACCGCAACAGTTGATCGA
>CAYYJL010000377.1:0-3604 GCA_964472245.1 uncultured Ignavibacteriaceae bacterium
AACTCGGTTATCAAAAAGAATCAGATGAAATATACCTGACACTTATCCAATTGGAAGAACTAAGAACCTTATATAAAGATAAGACAGGCCTCCCTGATGGCAGTGCGAAACCACTGATGGAATCAGCATTGGATGAGCTGTTCAACCGCAATTTTGCTGGTGCCCTTGAAAAGCTGATTGAGGTTATCCGGGAAGACAGAACATATCTTGATGATATTGCCCGCAAGTCCTGCGTCGCTATCTTCAAGTATTTGGGTGAGGAAAACCATACCACAATAGAATACCGCCGCCCATTCGGCAGAGCGTTGTATTAATCAACACTTTTTCATCTACCCGTTTCTCGATTATGGGAAACGGGTATATCTCTCTAATTCCTACAAAAATTACCCCACTATCTGATTAAATTAGTTGTTAAAAGTCAAAGGTTTAATGGCTTTTAATCCATAGACACATGGCACTAAATTTGAATATCACTCCGCTTAGGGCAACACATTGTGATATTGAATTAAGCTAAAGTGATACAGAAAGAAGTCGAAAAAGAAGCCAAGTGTTTTCATTGCGGTGATGGTTTACCCTCTGAGACGGTATATTTTGAAGATAAACCATTTTGCTGTAAAGGTTGTAAGACCGTTTATGAAGTTCTCTCGGGCGGCGGCTTTTGCGAGTATTATGAAATAAACAAAGCACCCGGTGTAAAGCAGGCGGAGTCAAATGAAAAGGATTTTAACTTTCTGGATGATCCTGCAGTTAAAACCCGTTTTATCAGATACTCTGATGAAGAACTGAGTATCGCACAATTTTATATACCGGGTATGCACTGTTCATCCTGCATATGGCTGCTGGAAAACCTTTATAAAATGCAGGATGGAGTTTATGAATCAAAAGTAAACTTCAGTGAAAAACAACTCACCGTTAAATTTGCCCACCATAAACTTAAACTTTCCCAACTGGTAAAATTACTTAAGCGTATTGGCTATAAACCAAATCTCAGTCTTTCCGATGAAAAATCCACGGGGGATAAAGAATACAGCTATGAGCTCTATAAAAAACTGGGGTTGGCCGGCTTCAGTTTCGGCAATATCATGCTGCTCAGTTTTCCCGAGTACTTAGGGTTTGAAGGTTCAGATGCGAGTCTGCAATTTACTTTCCGCATTTTAATTTTCCTTTTGGCATTACCTGTACTTTTTTATTCTTCATCAGATTACTTCCGTTCTGCCATCGCAGCCGTCAAAGAAAAAATTATAAATATAGATATACCGCTGACTCTTGGTATCATCGCTTTATTTGGGCGTAGTACGTATGAGTTGTTTTTTACCAGCAGTCCCGGATATATGGATTCTTTTGCCGGGTTAATCTTCTTCCTGCTCATTGGAAAACTTTTTCAGCATAAAACATTTGAGTCCTTAAACTTTGAACGGACATACCAGTCATATTTCCCTTTGAGTGTAACAGTGGATGGAATCAATGAGGAAGTAACCATTCCCATTGGCAAATTAAAAACAGGGGATACTATTATCATCCATAATCAGGAAATTATTCCTGCTGATTCAGTTTTGTTAGAAGGGGATGCACTTATTGATTACAGCTTTGTCACGGGTGAATCTTCTCCGGTACCCGTTGGTAAAAATGCGGTTATATATGCAGGCGGCAAACAAACAGCCGGCAGAATCAAACTAATTGTGACCAACCCAACCTCTGAAAGTTACCTGACAAATCTTTGGAATGACTCCACATTATCAAAAAGGCAGAGTTCCAAATACTCAGATTTTTCAAATCTTGTTTCCAGGTATTTTACCATTATCATTTTACTGTTAGCAATAGGGGCAAGCATGTATTACATGTTTTATTCTGTTGCTATGGCGGTAAATGTTTTTACGGCAATATTAATAATAGCATGTCCATGTGCTTTGGCACTATCAACACCATTTACATTCGGCAGTGCACAGCGGCTGCTTACTACTGCAGGACTGTATGTAAAGAATCCCATTCTGGTTGAGAAACTGGCTGATATAGATACCATTGTATTTGATAAAACAGGAACATTGACCGGGTTAGAATCTTTAGATGTTACTTATATCGGTGACCCCCTGGATGAAATTACAAATCTGAATGCAGCAGCAGTTTGCAGAGAGTCTATACACCCTCTCAGCCGTGCTATATACCGCAGCTTAGCTCTAAATTCCGCCGCCTTACCTAAAGTACGGAATTTCTCTGAGCTCAACGGCTTTGGGATTGAAGGGGAAATAGATGGCGTGGTCTACAAGTTAGGCAGCAGGTCATTCCTGAATGATGAACGGGCAGATAAACTGTCAGCCGAATTGAGGAGACTCTCCGGCACAAAGGTGTTTCTTTCAGTTAATGGTAAAACTTCAGGTTGTTATATAGTCAGCTCTGTTATACGGGAATCAGTTCCGGAGATGATTCAAAATGTAGAAGCAAACAATGATGTATATGTACTCAGCGGGGACAGCAGCAAGCAAAGTGATTTGATGCAATCTTTATTCAAGGATGATTCCAAACTCCATTTTGGTAAAACACCTTATGACAAGAAGGAGTTTATTAAGAGTTTAAAAAAACAGGGCAAAACCGTATTGATGATTGGTGATGGATTGAATGATTCCGGCGCCATTGCTTCAGCTGATTGCGGTATATCAGTTACTGAAGATATATCCGGATTTACTCCTGCCGGCGATGCCATACTGGTTGGTAAGGAAGTTAAAAAATTAGCTGATATGCTTCTCTTTACCAAAGATTCTATGATTGTTATTAAGATCAGCTTTATCATCAGCGCACTTTATAATATAGTAGGGCTGGCGTATGCAATAAGCGGATCACTAACACCTTTGTTTGCAGCGGTTCTTATGCCGTTGAGCTCTCTAACAGTGATTTTAGTAACAACAACAGGTACGTTTTTAGCGGCACTTAAAAGGAAATTAATAAGATGAGTGTAATAATTTTTTTGATACTGGTCAGTTTGCTGGTGGCAGCCGGGTTCCTTATTGCTTTCCTGGTTTCGGTGAAACGCGGTCAGTTTTCTGATGGGTTTACACCCGCAATAAGAATTTTGTTTGACGATAAAAATACAAATAAACCTCTCGATTTATCTAAAGGAGAAATGAATGCAGATTGAGAATTTTAGTTATGACAATAAAATTGTCCGGAGCTTTGCTTTTGCGACAGTTTTATGGGGCATAGTTGGTATGGTTGTGGGGCTGTTAATAGCTCTGCAGTTGATCTTTCCGGAATTGAATTTTGGAATAGCACATACCACCTTTGGCCGTCTTCGTCCGCTGCACACAAATGCCGTAATCTTTGCATTTGTCGGCAATGGTATATTTATGGGAGTCTATTATTCCTTGCAGCGTCTTTGCAAGGCAAGAATGTTCAGCGACATGCTCTCAAAAGTGCACTTTTGGGGATGGCAGCTGATTATTGTACTAGCTGCAGTAACTCTTATTTCAGGTATAACGACAAGTAAAGAGTATGCAGAATTGGAGTGGCCCATTGATATACTCATCGCCCTAGTTTGGGTAGTATTTGGTATTAACATGATGGGAACTATTATTAAAAGAAGAGAACGCCATATGTACGTTGCTATATGGTT
>CAYYJL010000378.1:0-3548 GCA_964472245.1 uncultured Ignavibacteriaceae bacterium
ATGGTGCATTGACCTCGGGAGAAACAGGCGGGGCAGAGGGTTGGTCAATTCCGGGAGGAACAAGAAGTTACGGAACATCCACGGGCAGGGGCGGCACCGGAGGATTATTTGGGAAGGACGACGGTAGTATAGGGTTTGGTCCGGATATAGCGTATGATGTTTCCAATACGAGAGGTTCCGGAAGGCAGAGCGATAAGGTGAGTGATAACCTGCTTGATTATTCAAACTTCCGCGATCGGTACGAAGGATATGTTAAAGTCGGCAAAAACAAAAAGGATATCATCGGGCACTTGAATTTGTATGTGCTGCAATACCGTGGCTCCCGATTAGATGAAAATGGTGAGCCGGGATATAACGTTGTTCCGCAGGCGCTCCCGAACCTTGTTACCTTTGCTGAAAAGAATACAAGACTGGATTTTGAATTAAAAGGCACCATCCGCCTGGATGATAAACTGCTGCACGAAGTACCAATCATATATATGACCGGTTCTGAATCCACGCCGGTATACACCCCCGTAGAGGTGAAGAATTTGGAAAAATATTTACGCAATGGCGGGTTCCTTTTTATTGATGATGGGTACGCAGCGCGTTGGGCAGCGTTTAATAACAAGGCCCGGCAGTTAGTTGAAGACGCACTTGGTTACGATGCAGAGTGGGAAAAGATTCCGAATAATCACTGGCTGTATCACTGCTGGGAAGATTTTAACGGCCCGCCGCCGGGTGAGGACAACATGCGTCCGAATCCTAATCATCCCGTTAAAGAACGTTACAGCTACCTTGAAGGAATATTCCTGAATGGCCGCTTGGCAGTGCTGTTGAGCAGTAAAGGATACTGCAAAGCGTGGGGTGCATGGCCGACAAATCCGACTTCTCTTGGCGGTCCCATTGACAACACGCGCCAGCTGCAATTTGGGCTGAATGTTGTTGTGTTTGCCTGTACCCAAAAAGGCGGGATTATTGACAAGCAGAATGAAAGAGAAGCGGCGCAAAAATGATTTTTGTATATACTATAAACGGAGTAATTATTTAATGAAACAATCGGTATTTATTAGTTTGCTGACAGTTTTTTCTATGGCGGCAGCTTTGGTGATATACTTCCTTGTTTTCGGGCACCCTGCCAATTTCAAGGATGAATTAAAAGAAGTACCAGTTAATACCCTCGGCCAGATATATACCGGCGGTGTGCTTGTATCGGTACTTGTAGCACTGTCAATTATGGTAATTGCTATCATCGTTGAACGTATCATCTCTCTAAGGAAAGCAAAGGGTAAAGGTTCTCCCGATAAATTTATTCATAGTATGCTGGAAAACCTCAAGACTGATAAACTTGATGAAGCAATTTCCGCATGCGAAGCTCAGAAGGGAGCAGTTGCAAATATTATTGGTGCAGCACTAAGAAGATATAAGGAAATTGATAATGAACCGAAGTTTGCAGATGGAGAAAAGAAACTAACCGAAGTTCAGCGTGCTGTGGAAGAAGCATCAATGCTGGAAACTCCGTTGCTGGAAAAAAACCTTATAGCTCTTTCAACCATCGCTTCCATTGCAACCATGGTGGGCTTGCTTGGAACCACGCTCGGAATGATCCGTGCATTTAAGGCACTTGCCCAGGCAGGAGCACCTGACGCCCTTGCACTCGCTACCGGTATATCAGAAGCATTGATGAATACGGCGGGCGGCCTGGCTGTAGCCATCATGGGCATCGTTTCTTATAACGTATTTATCAATAATGTTGATAATTTCAGCTATATGGTTGATGAAGCTTCTTTTAATATGATGCAGATTCTTAAAGGCAAACAGTAAGTATATATGCCAAAGATTAAGAAAAAAAGAGTCAACATCGTAATTGATATGACACCCATGGTGGATGTCGCCTTTTTGTTATTGACCTTTTTTATGCTTACCACCCAATTCAAGCCCCAGGAGGCGGTTGAGGTGATTTTGCCTTCATCAAATTCGCAGAATAAACTCCCTACGTCCAACGTCATGCTCATTACGGTGGAAAAAAAGGGGAGGGTATTTCTTGGTTTTGACTCGCAGAGAATCATGGCTCAGCTGTTTGGTGAAGATATGAGAACAGCCAGTTCCGTGGAGGTTAAAATAAACAGTCTTTTTGATTTAGTAACTCAGGCGAGGGTTGCCAACTCAAAGCTCGAAGCGGTTATCAAAAGTGATGCAGATGCAGAATATGGCGTGGTATCAGATGTTATGGAGATTCTTCAAAAAAATGCAATTGCTAAATTTTCTTTGGTAACTGATCTTGAAATCAATAATACTAATAATTAGGAGATAGCTTGTCGGCAGTAGATGTAGGCGGCGGCAGGGACCACGGCAAAAAGAAAGGAAAAAAGAAGAAGAAAAGAAGAGTGGGTATTCACATGGATATGACTCCCATGGTGGATATTGCCTTTTTACTTCTAACTTTTTTTATGCTTACTACTGTTTTCAGAAAGCCGCAGACCCTGGAAATAAAGCTCCCGCCCGGCAGCAGTTCCGGTTCGGTTGTGCAGAGCAATCTCATGATTTTTCGGGTTGATGAGGGGGGCAGACTCTTTTTCAGCAAAGGAGTTGATGCACCTCAGGAGATGAGTTTTGAGGATCTCCCGGTTTTTTTAAAGGAAAAGTACCGTGAGGATCCTAACTATATTTTGCTGCTCAAGCTTGACAGAAAAGCAAAATATCATTATATGGTAGATATAATAGATGAGTTTAACCTTGCTAAATTGAGCAGGTATTCTGTGGCAACACTGGCAGATGAAGAAGTTGAACAGTTAAAAGCGATTAATTGAAAAAATACTCAATAATATTTTTATTGATTATTATATATGCTGCGGGCTGTACGGAAAAAAAAGAGAGCCCGACAAAAGGAAATGTGACAGTTTATTCTGATGAGAGTGTATATCCGCTCATCAGCCAAATGGCAGACTCCTTTAACATACTGTATCCTGAAGCACATGTAACAGTTACACTTGTCAGCAGTAAGGAGGCAGTTGCCCGGTTGGTAAACAAGGAGAGTGAAATTTCAATTACTTCAAGAAGCATCAGTGCTTTTGAAGACAGTGTGCGGAAACTGAACAATGTTGATATACGGACTCTAAAATTTGCATATGACGGTGTGGTATTGGTGGCAGATTATTCATTTGAGAACAAAATAAAGTTCAGTGAGATGACGGATATCCTGACAGGCAGAAATGGCAGGTACAGAGCTGTACTTCCTGCGGATTCTACTTCGGTAACGGAATATCTGGTACATCAAAAGTATAAAGACAGTATTCAGCTGAGTTACATATCTGCCTCCGATGATGCGGAAGTGGTTGATTTGGTCAGAAAAAATAAAAATTTGGTTGGATTTATCAGCCATGCTGCGGCTGATACATTAACCGTTCTGAAAAAAATTGAAATAGGAGCGGAAAAACAAATCCGTGCGGAAGATTTTTATTTTCCCGCACACCCCGGGTTTTACGTTCAGGAATTATACCCGTTAACACGGCTGATATATATTTACTTAACTGAAGTGAATATTGGAACAGCCAGCGGGTTTGCTACTT
>CAYYJL010000379.1:0-3544 GCA_964472245.1 uncultured Ignavibacteriaceae bacterium
ACCATAGTGATCAAAAATATAATATATATAATCCCATAATTTGTTATCCAGTTTTGTTTTTTTCATTTATCTGTCTGTTTTTAATAAACTTAATCATTTCACCCGCTCATTGATGATGGTATTTATTGTTGGTTGTGCGGAATCAAATATTATTCCGTCCAGATGACGTTTTGGATAAGCACTTTTACCCTTGTTTGTTTGCTTTCATCTTGAAAATATAGTTAATATTTTAATATTAAAGAACTCCCGGCTTTGTGATGCTCGTGAATATGTGGCTCCGGAGACTCATCCCCCAACCCCTTCTCTGCAAGAAAAGAAGGGGCGCCGGAGCACGGTTTTTGTTGATTTAGTATCCGGTGAAGAGAAGGATAGACTGCAGAATCCCTCAATTTCCCGTTAAATTTTCGTAAGTTTGGGGCAAAGTATTTATCATTTTTATAAAAAGGGTACTCCATGACCGCAAATCTTGATATGATTGAAAAAGTTTATGCGGGTATGAAGCAACGGGTTGAAGCAGCCCGCAAGCTGCTCGGCCGCCCGCTTACATACACCGAAAAAATCCTCTATTCCCATCTTTATGAACCTGTTTCCCGCGAATATGCAAAAGGCAAAGATTACGCAGACCTGGCGCCGGACCGCGTTGCGATGCAGGATGCCACAGCTCAGATGGCTCTGCTTCAGTTTATGTCCGCAGGCAAAAAAACAACTGCTGTGCCTTCCACCGTTCATTGCGATCACCTGATTCAGGCAATGGTGGGCGCTAAGGATGATTTAGTCCGCGCGAATGAGGAAAACAAAGAGGTTTTTGATTTTCTGGAAAGTGTTTCCCGCAAGTACGGCATCGGTTTCTGGAAGCCGGGTGCAGGTATTATTCATCAGGTGGTTTTGGAAAATTATGCTTTCCCCGGCGGAATGATGATTGGTACGGACAGCCACACTCCAAACGCAGGCGGGCTTGGCATGATTGCAATTGGCGTCGGCGGTGCGGATGCTGTTGATGTTATGGCGGGTATGCCGTGGGAACTGAAATGGCCAAAACTTATCGGGGTTAAACTTACCGGTAAACTTTCCGGATGGGCATCGGCAAAAGATGTTATCCTTAAAGTTGCGGGCATCCTTACCGTAAAGGGAGGCACGGGATATATAGTGCAGTACTTTGGCGAAGGTGCGGAAAGTCTTTCTGCAACAGGCAAGGGTACTATCTGTAACATGGGTGCGGAAATTGGTGCTACTACCTCCCTGTTCCCGTATGATGCTAAGATGGCTGCATATCTTGTTTCAACCGGAAGGGCTGATGTTGCAAAAATGGCTGACGGCATTAAGGATATACTGCGGGATGATCCGGAAGTTCATAAAGACCCGGCAAAATATTTTGATCAACTGATAGAGATTAATCTGGATGAATTGGAGCCGCATGTAAACGGTCCGTTCACTCCTGATTTAGCATGGCCGATTTCCAAATTGAAAGAGGCAGTTAAAGAAAAAGGATATCCCGATAAAATAAGTGTTGCGCTGATAGGAAGCTGCACAAACTCCAGTTATGAAGATATAGACCGCTCCGCAAGTCTTGCAAGGCAGGCTGTGGCAAAAGGATTAAAAACACAGTCACAGTTTACCATAACTCCGGGTTCCGAGCAGGTGCGCGCTACGATAGAAAGAGACGGACAGCTTCAGGCATTGGAAGCCATCGGCGGGATGATACTTGCCAACGCATGCGGACCCTGCATCGGTATGTGGAAAAGAATGGATATAAAGACCGGAGAAAAAAATACCATTGTTACTTCCTTTAACAGAAACTTTGCAAAAAGAAATGACGGTAATCCGGAAACACTTGCCTTTGTTGCAAGTCCGGAATTAACCACAGCATTTGCAATAGCAGGCCGGCTTTCTTTTAATCCGATGACTGATGAGCTGGTGAATGAAAAAGGAGAAAAAGTAAAACTTGATCCGCCAACCGGAGTGGAACTTCCCTCCAAAGGATTTGACGGCGGTGAAAGTGGATATATAGCCCCCGAAGCAGACGGCTCAAAGGTGGAAGTTATTGTAAGCCCAACCAGTGACCGCCTGGAACTGCTGGTTCCGTTTGCACCGTGGGATGGTAAGGATATAGAAGATGTTCCGGTTCTGTTAAAAGCACAGGGAAAATGCACAACGGATCATATATCCATGGCGGGACCGTGGCTTAAGTACCGCGGGCATCTTGATAATATATCCAACAATATGTTTATCGGTGCTATCAATGCATACAGCGGCGAAGCAGGAAAAGTAAAAAACATCTTTACCGGTGAAACAAAATCAGTACCGGAAGTTGCAAGGGAATATAAGGCACGCAAACAGGATTGGGTTGTTGTTGGTGATGAAAACTATGGTGAGGGTTCCAGCCGCGAACACGCTGCACTTGAGCCGCGTTTCCTTGGCGGAAGGGCAATCATTGTAAAATCATTTGCAAGAATTCACGAAACCAACCTGAAGAAACAGGGTATGCTTCCGCTGACCTTTGCTAATCCGGCAGATTATGATAAAATCCGTGAGGATGATAAAATAAGCATTAAAGGATTAAGTGAATTTGCTCCGGGTAAACCGCTGACACTAGTGATAAAACACTCCGATGGCAGCCAGGAAACCGCACAGCTGAATCATACATTTAATGAAAGACAGTTCGACTGGTTTAAGGCGGGCAGCGCACTGAACCTGATAGCAAAACAAAACGCATAATAATTAATATATAAACCAGACAAACCCTTCCGCAGCTGCTGCGGAGGGGTTTTGTATATATAGACAAAGAGAGAGAATATGAACTTAGTAGTAACCTTAAGACAATTGATGCCCGTTCAATCCGGTGAAGGAAAAAACGGTCCGTGGAAAAAGCAGGATATAATCGTTGAAACAGACGGGCAGTACCCGAAGAAAATCTGTGTAACGGTGTGGGGAGATAAAATAGACCTCAACCGCTTTAAGCCGGGAGACTCCATAGAGGTATTTTTTGATGTGGAAAGCCGCGAGTTTAACGGACGCTGGTATACTGATGTGAAGGCGTGGAAGATTGAAGCAGCCGGAGGAGGCAGTTCAGCAGCACAGGATGAAGCAGATTATTTTAATCAGCCGCAAAAGGGAGCTTCCAAGAGTCCGGCTAAGTCATCTCCCCCGGAGCCGATTCCCCCGGCAGATGATGATGACCTGCCGTTTTAAAGCAGCTGTTACTGTTTAACAAACGTTCGCTATGAAAACCTGAAAGGTTGATAGGATTATAGAAAACGGATCACTGATTAATCGGATTACACTTATTGCACGGATGGCTCAAGGTGGGAAACCTGAAAGGTTGACAGGATTATAGAAAATGTATATACCAACATCCCCAAAACCCCGAAGCGGGTGACAGATGTTTGCGAAGAAGGTGGGATATTTTCCGGAGTTAACGCAAGGAACGCAAAGGGTTAATACCACCACACTTGAAAAACGATTTTCTATAGCGTCCTTGCGTACGGTTTAGATATGTACGCAAGGGCCGCAAAGAAGTAGGACCCAAGCCGCGCAAAGATTGTAC
>CAYYJL010000380.1:0-3534 GCA_964472245.1 uncultured Ignavibacteriaceae bacterium
TCATCATGATTTTCCAAAAAACGGAGTGAGCGTATCTGATAACTCTCCTCTGCCTTCAGATGGTCACGTACTTTCTCTGCACCTGCATCACGCAGCCGGTCTAATAGTCTTTTATCGTATGTGAATGAAAAACCAAGCTGCTGAAGCTCCCACTCAAGATCCCAGTACGCCTCCGCAATAAATAAAAAGTTCGGAGTATTTCTCCGTACTCCGGTTATCAGCCCTCTCCAGAATTCTTCTTCCGGTTCTTCCTCTTCAGGCAAAAGCATGCCCCACGTATTGCGGAAAACATTGTTCAGCGCAAGCATTGCCATATCACACCGGACACCATCGCATACCTCACTTAACCCGGAAAGCGTTTCCAGGTAAAAAGAGCGGAGTCCCGTACTGCGGAAATTTACCTGAACAGTATCAGTCCATGCCGGGAAAAAAGGATCCCGACCGTGTGCAAAATAATTACCGGGCATTGCGGAAGATTCAAAAAACGTATGCGGGTCAGATTCATACTCCTCTTTCTTAACGCGCACAAAATATTCCGGATGTTCTTTAATAAGCTCGCTGTCCGCACTGAAATGATTGGGTACAAAATCCAGAATCAAACCCATATCAAAGGTATGCAGCAGGTCACGCAGTGCCCTCAAATCCTGCATGGTTCCGATATCTTTGTGCGGTATATACCTGTTTACTGCATACGGAGAACCGATAACATCTTCTTTCTGCCAGTCCTTCAAAGCGCGGTTATAGGCATAGGTGAGCCCTTCGGAAAAACAGCATTTTTCAATAATGCTCCCGCACGTATCCCAGACGCCCATCATCCAGACATAATCAAATCCCTTCCCTTTTAAGTCTTCCCAGAATGTGTGGGGTATATCCAGAATCCATTTAAGATTCTTTTCTCTTAAAAAAAGCCGGGTGTTGATTTCGTAGATGGAAGGGTTCAGTTTCCTCATGTCACAGTTTCCGGGATATATATTCCAGGCATTCTTCCACCGCATTCTTACAATGGAGACGTATTACCTTTCTCCCTTTGCTTTGCAGCGCTTTCAGGTCTCCCTGTGCCTGTGCAGAAATCAAAACTCCAAAAGAGTATCCCTGTCCCGGAACATCAATATCATGTTCAATTTCGCTGGTAATCTGAATATATACACCGTTATTTTTTCCGCCTTTATGCAGCTGTCCGGTAGAGTGTAAAAACCGCGGGCCGTACCCCAGCGTGGTGGTGATATCATATTTATCTTTCATAAGCGTGCGTATTTCTCCCATCTGCTTTTCTATCGCTTCACCGTAAGGAATAAAACCAAGAATGCAGACATACTTGCCTTCTTCATTAATGGAAAGCAGTTCGTTAAGCACTAAAGAAAGATTCTGCTTCTTTGAATCAGCATATACTTCTATACCTTCTTCGGTAAACAGCGGAGTCATCACCGGCAGTTTTCCTGCAGCTTTATAGGCGGCAAGACTTTCATTGGCTAATGTTTTTGCAAGCTGTACATTCGGCTGGTCAAACGGATTAATACCCAGGACAGCACCCGCAACTGCAGTAGCCATCTCCCAGCGGTAAAACTCCTGTGAAAGCGTATATATATCACCAAGGTTTATGGTGATCATATCCGCACCTGAGGCAGAAAGTTTTGCAGCTATATCATCAATGCGTTCATTATCATCTTCATCAAGCCGCAAAAAGACAAATAATCTGTCCGGACCATATGGTTGTGTGGAAGTAAACTCTTCATCGGCAACAGGCATAACGCCGACGCCCTCTTTGCCGGTGCTCTCTGCAACAAGCTGCTCAACCCACTGGGGGAACGATGCAATGCGCGGCGATGCAAAAAACGTTAACTTATCTTTTCCTGCTTTAGCTGCTTCTCCAAGGACAATACCCAGCGTAACACCGGGATTCTCATCAATATTTTTTTCGCTGCATGCTGACTCCATCTGTGCAGCAAATTTCAGGAATTTATCTAAGTCCATGCCAATCAATGCAGCAGGCACCAATCCGAACTCTGTCAGTGCGGAATATCTTCCTCCCACTTCCGGCGGGGTACTGAATATTTTTCTGAATGCTTTTTCAATGGAAAGTTTTTCAAGTCCGGAACCCGAATCCGTTAAGGATATACATTGCAGGCCGGGGAGAGGATTCTGATTGGCTGCCATCTCGTGGAATGTATAAAAGAAGGACATCGTTTCCGCTGTGCCGCCGGATTTACTCGCAACAACAAACAATGTTTTTGTTAAATCATACTGCTCGGATATATTTTTAATCACGGCAGGATGCGTACTGTCCACAATAGAGAGCGTGGGATAATTCTTTTTTGAGCCGTATGTTTTGGCAAACACTTCCGGCGCTAAACTGCTGCCGCCCATACCCAGCAGAAGTATATGTTCAAATTCCTGTGCTGCTTCTTCAGCAAATGATTCAAACTCGGTATATCTTTTCAGATTTTCGGATGGGAGCCGCAGCCAGCCAAGCCGGTTGCTCAGTTCAACATCATCTTCTTTTTTTTCTTTCCATACGCGGTAATCTTTATTAAATATTTTTGTAACGATATCACTGTTCTGTAATTCCTGTTTCTTTTTCTCAACGGCTGAATTCAAATCCGCAGAAAGAACATAAGAAATTGTGTTCATTGTTTCCTCAAGGTCCTTAAATACTTTAATCTACGCTGTTAAACTATGTAATTTTAACGGTAATTGCTATGAAGATAAATTCTGAAAATATTGGAAAAAATCGGAAATAATTGTTACTTTCCCGTGATGTACCTTTCCGCGCCCCTCTTTTAAGATTATGGGAAATCGATGTTTTAACTCATAAAAAAAGCGGCCGAAGCCGCTTTTTTTATGAACCGCTCTTATTTACAATTACGACATTTGTCGCCTGGTAAAAATTACCGATTTACCTATTCGGATTAAGTTGATTATATAATTTAACATATTCTTTGACAACCTTTAATGATCTGCCGGTTATCTGTCTGATTGATTCCACATCCATTCCTCTTTTAAGCAGTTTCTTGACTTGTGTATAGTGTTTTATGTATCGGTCAACTGCTTCTTGGCTGTGGCTGGTTTTTAACACTATATCAGCTGGAGATATTCCCTGTTCATATAGACTCAGGATAATTCCTTTGTGTGTTGGAAGACTGCCCTGATCTAACACATATCCTTTCAGCGGTAATATCTCTGAGGTCTTTGCCCGGTATGCTTCTAAGTATTTTCTGATCGTACCCAAACTACGGTTCATCAAAACACTCAACTCTGCTCCATTTAATAGACCCCCCTGTGCCTTTGCACTTTTTAATAACCGCACCATTGTTTCTATATCCCGGGCCTCCCGATGCTTATAGTTGCTGTTGCGATCTCCCTTCTTGTAATAGATACGCCTCTCTACATCTTCTGCGGTAACTAATGGTAAAACCACTGTTGTGGTTGCGTAGTCTTCTGCTTTCTTACCGTAACTTTGCCGCTGACCATCATCCTTTGTAGTTGTAAATACGATCTGACCAAAACCCACCTGGTTCTTTGATGGATGATATTCCT
>CAYYJL010000381.1:0-3001 GCA_964472245.1 uncultured Ignavibacteriaceae bacterium
CGCCGAATTCAAAAATATATATAGATCTCGGAAAAATCTCTGAGGATGTAATACCCAACGGAATTCTTAATACCGAAGATAAAAACCTGAATGATCTTGTGGATCAGGGGGAAGATACCGGTTTGGACGGATTTTTAAATGCGGCTGAGCGTACGACCTATGGTTCAACGCTGGGGGATCCTTCCCGTGACGATTTCGGGCTGAGTGTTACAGGTATCTATAATATATATGATTATTTTAATATCAACGGTACAGAAGGCAATGCAGCCCTTTCTGACATCGGCAGATTCCCCGATACTGAAGATTTAAACAGAAACGGAAACTTGGACGAGCTGAATAACTATTTCCGGTACGAGATTCCACTGGATACCAATGCTGCTACAAACCCGTATATAGCAGGCGGCGGAAACAATCTCAGCTGGTATCTTTACAGAATACCATTGAAGGATTTTAAGGATAAAGTGGGTGACCCGAGCTTTTCTGTTGTTGAATATATACGTTTAGTAACAACCGGAGCGGATAGTCTTATCCATTTCCGTCTTGCGGAGTTTAACCTTGTAGGTAATCAGTGGAGAAAAGTTGCTGTACTCAATAATCCGGATGACTCTGTACTGTCTCTATCCGTAGTAAACATTGAAGATAACCCGGATTACACCAGCCCTCCGGGTGTACAGAGAGAACGCGACAGAAGCCGTCCTGATCAGGAAATTTTAAGAAATGAGCAGTCACTCAGCTTGATTATCACCGACTTGCCTGAAGGTGAAAAGCGTGAAGCAATAAAAACACTCACCAGACCGCTTGACGTGTTTAATTATACGGAAATGAAATTATTTATTCATGGTGAAGAAGATTTAATTCCCGGTTCTATATCATATTCAACATCTGACGGTAACTATGAAGCGGATGTATATTTCCAATTCGGCAGCGACAGCAACAGCTACTATGAATACCGTCAGCCGGTTGCAAAGGGTTGGAATGAAATCAGTATCAAATTCAGTGAACTAACCGCATTAAAGCAGGCACGGGATTCTGCCAATGCGCCCTTTACAGTTCCTGTTCCGGGACAGCCCGGGCATTTTTACTCTGTTAAGGGAAATCCGACTTTAACCCAGGTTAAATTTTTACAGGTTGGCGTGCTAAACCGCAGTAACGGCCCAACACCCGGCAGCATCAGCGGAGAAGTATGGGTGAACGAACTTAGAGTAATTGGTGCAGATGACACCCCCGGCTGGGCATATAGCGGAGCTACCTCGATTAAGTTTGCAGACCTGATGACCGTAAGTTTTAATCTTGCACAAACAAACCCCTTCTTCCACCGTCTGGCAGAGCGTTTTGGTTCAAGGATTGAATCTAAGAACTGGAGTTTGGCAGCCGATATAGATGTTCTTCGGTTATTGCCTGTTAATACTGCCGGCAGTACTCTGAGATTAAGCGTGAGCAGAACTGAGACGGTCGGTAAGCCGCTCTACTTGCCTGCAACAGATATAAAAGTTGACGAAGCAGTCCGGCTTTACAGAGAACGGCTAATAACAGAACAAGGTTACTCTCCTGCAGAAGCGGATAAACTTGCCCGCCAGATTGAAATTGGTTCGCAGACAATTTCCACCTCTGACTCATGGTCACTGGGTAACATAAAACTGAAAATCCCAAGTAACTATTGGCTGATACGCGATACATGGAATGCTCTTTCATTCGGGTTTAATTACAATAAGGCATTCAGCAGAAACCCCTCAACTCTGGCGAGTAAAAGTTGGATTTGGAATGCTTCCATGAATTATGGCATAACACTGAGTCCGGACTATTTCTTCTATCCTGCAAGAATACCGTATATAGGACCCATATTTGAGTTCTTTACAGATTACCGTAATGCCAAGGTATATTATACACCTCAATCTTTTACCTATAACATTACTGCAAAGAGAAATAAGAGTTTCACCAGTACAAGAATAACCGGGTCATCATTAAGCAACGAGACAACCTCAAGAGATTTTGCGACCACGCGGTCTTTAACAACGGGCTGGAAACTTACAGAGAATGGGTTCTTAAATCTTTCTACTACATACAATTATGATGCATCTTCTACCTTAGCATATCTTGAAACAGAGGATGGGGTAATTGAAAGAAGTGAATCAAAAATATGGAAAGATATATTAACCGGAGAATTTTTTGGCAGGGACCTGACCTATGCACAGTCGTTTGACCTTAAGAGTTCGCCGCGTCTTCCGTCACTCTGGGATATATCCCGTTACTTCACCGTTACAGCCGGATACAATGCACGCTACAACTGGCAGGATGATATACGTCAGTTGGAGTTAGGAAGAAGCGTAAGTGCAACCGGAAGCTTTAATACTTCTCTTTCGATTAAGTTAAAGGCGTTGACACAATCCTGGTTTGAAGACTTAAACCAAAAACCTCAGCCGCCCAAAACTACTCAGGTGACACCGCCAAAAGAGAGAACCAGAGATTTTGATAATCCGAATACTACTAACACGCCCAATGATACCGCAAAGGTGAATACGGTTGTTGCAGTGGATTCAACAGAATTGGCAGCCAAACCTTCCACTCTCGCCAATGCAATGATTTTTCTTAAATCAGTATCCAGATTCTTGTTATTTGATTACGAAAATATCAATCTATCCTTTACCAGTGCAAACCAGATGAGTGCATCCGGTATATACGGTACCGGTAACGGTTTCAGAAACTTCTTTGGATTAAAGGAATCTGTTGATGAAGGCCCAAGCCGTGCATTTATGCTTGGTTTAAGTAATGATGTAGGTAAGCGGGCTGCTAACGGCAACCTGACCGATAACCCGAGTCAGAAATATACCTTTGATATGCGTACCTCACGACCGTTGTGGGAAGGTGCAAGAATTGAAATTAACTGGAAACTTGGCTGGTCAACGAATAAATCAACCACGTTACGAAGCGACTCTTTAGGTAATGTCAGGGTGACCAACGTTACCTCTACAGGAACCATTAACAGGTCATTTCTTTCCATACC
>CAYYJL010000381.1:3011-3519 GCA_964472245.1 uncultured Ignavibacteriaceae bacterium
TCAGCGTTAAATTCCGGAATTAAGCGGGTACATGAACTTTACAGACCTACAGATCCTAACGATCAGGCACAGAGTTTATCCAATGCATTTGTGGAAGGATTTGAAACTCTGCCCATTCTTTCCGGATTAGGATTCCTCTCTGATGTGGCTAACTATCTGCCGCGTCCTAACTGGAGAATAACCTGGGATGGACTGGAAAAATACAGCATATTCTCAAACTTTACGAAGAAAGTATCATTAGACCATGCGTATGCTTCTGATTACTCTGAGGGTTGGAAGATAAGTCCTGATGGCAAGCAGGTTACACAGAATCAGAAAATCACACTCGGATTTCAGCCGCTGCTCGGAATGAATGTAACATTTAACACGCTTTGGGATGGCAATCTCAGCGGGAACGTGAAATATTCCACCAGGTCTACTTTTGATTTAGGGGTTACCACGAAGAATATAACCGAAGGATTTTCACGTGATATCGGTATATCTCTCAACTACTCTAAATCCGGATTTG
>CAYYJL010000382.1:0-3513 GCA_964472245.1 uncultured Ignavibacteriaceae bacterium
CTTTCCTTGCGGGTTGTATATCCCGACTCCAGAACAGAGCAAATACAAAACGTAATAAATATCCGGAAAGCACAGACTTTTGCCGACTCAATAAAGTGGATGGGGGATTTGTTCATCCGCCTTCTCAACATGATTGCAATACCTCTGGTTATTTCCACTCTTATCGTAGGTGTATCATCGCTCGGGGATATACGAAAATTCACTAAAGTCGGCGGTAAGACTATAGCCATTTACATGAGTACTACCGCTGTAGCCATAACGTTGGGACTCATCCTGGCAAATTCTATTCGGCCGGGGGAACAGCTTGATTCCAAAGTACGCGATCAGTTAATGGAACAGTATTCTGCGGACGCTGCTGAAAAATTCACCTCAAGCGCACCAACAAATTTTATTGATGATTTCCTTCTGCCATTGGTCCCGAAGAATATATTTGATTCGTTAACAGACGGCAATATGCTGCAGATAGTATTTTTTGCGGTATTTGTTGGTATTGTTTTAAATATTGTCAGTAAAGAACAAGGTGCTCCTGTAATCAGTTTCTTTTCAGGTATAAGTGATATCATGATTACCATGGTGGACCTGGTGATGTTAACGGCACCGCTGGGAGTATTTGCCCTGATCATGTATACTGTTGCTGATCTGGGGTACGAAATTTTATATATATTATTCTGGTATGGTATAACAGTCGTTGCCGGTCTGGCGCTTCATGCATTTGGTGTTTATGCTTTGATGCTCAAGATGTTCACCAAAGTAAATATATTGGAATTTTACCGTTCTATCAGGGAACCTCAGACCATTGCATTCACCACATCTTCAAGCGCTGCAACTTTGCCGGTCTCCATGCAATGTGCAGAAGAAGACCTGGGTATATCTAAAAGTGTATCGGGATTTGTATTGCCGCTTGGGGCAACAATAAATATGGATGGTACGGCTTTGTATCAGGGAGTTGCAGCCATTTTTATTGCACAGGTATTCGGGCTGGATTTAACTTTGGCGCAGCAGCTTACTATAGTGCTCATGGCAACCCTTGCTTCCGTAGGTACAGCACCGGTACCGGGTGTGGGCATTCTGATGCTGGTTATTATTCTTAAATCAGTACACATACCTGAAATTGGTATAGCACTTATCCTTGGCATTGACCGAATTCTCGATATGTGCAGAACTGTAACAAACGTTACCGGCGATCTTACCACCGCAACGTTAGTAGCATCGTTTGAGGGGCAGACAATTACCACGGGTAAAGTAACTGAATCATAACGAAAATAAGGTGACGGGACCACCGGGTGGTAAATATTGTTGCTATTGAATTCTATCGGAAGATTTGATTAAATTTTCTTGAAATATACGTTTTTGAAAAAATATTGCCGGAAGAGGGCTTAAATTGATGATTTCTTTTGCAATATGGCTTAATAGTCTTAATTTTGACGGTTTATATTTTAACAACAACTTATTGTGAAATTTCCAAAACCACATACCCAGATTCTTTTGGCAATGCTCTTTGGCATTCTTGCGGGCATTTTTGTCAAAAAACCGGCTGACAGTTTTGAGGTTATTCTCAAAGCACAAAATTCCGGTGAGGGTATTATTGTTCAGGATTGGGAGAAATTAGTTTTCACATCCGGTACAACTGCACCTTCAGATTCTTTAGTTATTGTTAAAACGGTCGGTGTTTCACCTGTTCAAAAAATAAAACCTTATCTGGAAAAAACAGGCAGTGCCGGACTTATCGTTACATTTCAGGGGGGTAATACAAAAAACTTTGCAGACATTATGGCTGTTACCAAGCCGCAAACATTGGCTAACTCAGTCAAATGGCTGGGGGACTTGTTCATCAGATTGTTAAACATGATTGCCATTCCATTGGTTATTTCAACCCTTATTGTGGGGGTTTCATCGCTGGGAGATATTAAAAAGTTTACCAAGGTGGGGGGCAAAACACTTGCTATATATCTGACGACTACTGCATTGGCAATAACACTGGGATTGGTTTTGGCGAATGTGATTAACCCCGGAGGAATGCTGGATTCCGGTACACGGGATCAGCTCATTGCAGAGTATTCGACTGCTGCACAGGAAAAATTTACTAAATCCGCACCCACCAATTTCATTGATGATTTTTTGCTTCCCTTAGTACCCAGAAATCTTTTTGATGCTCTCACTAAAGGCGATATGCTGCAGATAGTGTTTTTCTCCGTCTTTGTCGGCATAGTGCTTAATATTGTTGGTAAGGAAAAAGGTGAGGCAGTTGTTAAATTTTTCTCAGGTTTCAGTGATGTGATGATTGTAATGGTGGACGTTGTTATGAAGATGGCTCCGCTTGGCGTATTTGCTTTAATTATGTACACGGTGGCTGACCTGGGTTATGATATACTTCTTATTTTGTTCTGGTATGGCCTAACTGTACTGCTTGGACTGTTAATACAGACCGTGGGTGTTTATGGCAGCATGATAAGGATATTTACGAAATTGAAGGTATTTGCGTTCTTTAAAAGTATCCGGGAAGCGCAAACAATTGCGTTCACCACATCCTCTTCAGCAGCTACTTTACCGGTTTCCATGAAATGTGCTGAAGAAAATCTTGGTATTTCCAAGAGTATTACCGGATTTGTCCTTCCGCTTGGTGCCACAGTAAATATGGACGGAACTGCATTGTATCAGGGCGTGGCTACAGTATTCATTGCCCAGGTATTCGGTATGGACCTTACCATCCTGCAGCAATTAACCATTGTTCTGATGGCAACGCTGGCTTCTATCGGCACTGCGCCGGTTCCGGGTGTTGGAATTTTGATGTTAGTGGTTATTTTAAAGAGTGTACATATTCCGGAAATAGGAATTGCGCTTATTCTCGGTATAGACAGAATACTGGATATGTGCAGAACCGTTACTAATGTTTCAGGCGATCTGGTTACAGCAACGGTTGTTGCATCCCTTGAGAAAGAAGAAATTAACTTAAATACTGATAACGTGTAAAAAAAAAGGTAAAACATGTCAGATTTACAGCAACGTGAAGAGTGGGGAAGTAAGATAGGGCTGATACTCGCAGTGGCGGGTAATGCGGTTGGATTGGGGAATTTTCTGCGCTTCCCGGTTCAGGCGGCTCAAAACGGCGGCGGCGCCTTCATGATTCCGTATTTTCTCTTTTTTCTCCTTTTGGGTATTCCCCTTATGTGGATTGAATGGGGAATAGGCAGACACGGAGGTAAATACCGTCACGGCAGTGCACCCGGTATGTTCCATGTACTTTGGAAACACCCGGTCAGTAAGTATTTAGGTGCTTTGGGTTTGGTTATATCACTGGTAATCATGATTTATTATACGTTTATTGAATCATGGACCCTGGCTTTCAGTTTGTTTTCCATAACTAAACTCTATTTTGACCAGGCAACATTTGATGGTATGACCAACTTTTTAAGAAGCTACCAGGGAATTGAACCCGGTGTTCATTTTGAAAATGTTTGGCCGGCGTATGGGTTGCTTTGCCTTACGTTTATACTCAATTTCTGGATTCTTTAC
>CAYYJL010000383.1:0-3495 GCA_964472245.1 uncultured Ignavibacteriaceae bacterium
TACATTTTCTGTGCTGCTGAATAATGCACTCAAGCGCGATTCATTTTATGCAAAGACCCGGAACTATGATGATTCCTTATCCGCAGCGCTCAGTAAAAATGCAATCCCCGGTGAAGTATATACAAACCTGCTTGAATCTGTAAACAAAGGTCTTGACCCAATGCACGGCTGGATTAAGCGGAAAGCTGAGATAATCGGAGTTGAAAAAATTCAACCCTACGATATGTATGTTTCCCTTTTTGAGGAGAAAGAAGCCAAAAAATACTCCTTTGATGAGGCATATGAAATTATTCTGGAAGCTTTTAAGCCGATGGGAAACAATTATACGGAAGCAGTTAAAGAGATATATAAGGAGCGCCGCATAGATGTATATGAAACAGCCGGCAAAAGAAGCGGGGCGTATTCCTCCGGAGCTGCGTTTGGCTTCAAACCGTATATATTGATGAACTGGAACGGCCTTCTGAACGATGTCTTTACTCTTGCCCATGAAATAGGCCACAACGTACACTCCCTCTATGCCGGCAGTACACAGCCGTATATCTATGCAGACTATACCATATTTTTGGCGGAAATTGCTTCCACATTTAATGAGGCATTGCTGTTTGATTTTCTTATAAAGAATGCAGATACAGCCGGTAAAAAGCAGCTGTTAGAAAAATATCTGAATGATATCACAGCCACCTTTTACCGCCAGACCATGTTTGCTGAGTTTGAATATGAAACACATAAAAGAGTGGATGAAGGGGAGTTCCTTTCCGCAGAAGTGTTATGTGAGCTTTATTCCGATGTATATAAAAAATACACCGGTCCCGGTATGGATATGGGGGATGAGGAGCGTTATGCCTGGTCCAGAATTCCGCATTTTTATTACAATTTTTATGTTTATCAGTATGCCACGGGCTTTGCTGCCTCTGCAGAACTGCACCGGCTGCTGCAAAATAACCCCGGCAAGTTGATTCCGGCATATGAGAATTTTTTAAGAAGCGGAAGCTCTGATTACTCCCTGCCAATCCTGCAGAGAGCAGGAGTTAATCTGCTGGAGCCGGGTCCTGTTCTTGCCGTAGCCGGGAGAATGGAAGAAATTTTAAAACAATTAGATACGCTGGTTTAAGAAATGAAGATATATACAAAAGAAGAATTAAACACCTTTCACCAATCACTCACGTATGATGATATCAGTCTGGTACCGGCGGAGATATCTGCTATTAAGACCAGAAACGAAGCATCCACAAAAACAACATTTATGGGGCTGCCTTTATTGGTTCCTGTGGTATCCAGTCCCATGGATACGGTAACAGGAATTGATATGGCAAAGGCCCTTACAGAAAGCGGCTGCCTTGGTGTGCTGAACCGTTTTGATTCCTCCCTGGAGACGATTCTTGAACAGAAAGAAGCGGGTGCAGGAATACTGGGTGCGGCGGTAGGTTTAAACACGGAGGATGAAGTTCTGGAGCGGCTTACCGGAGCCAATCTTGTACTCTGCCTTGATACAGCAAATGCTAATAACCGGGAAGTCCTTCAGCGCTGCGAGTATATAAAGAAAAAATATACGGTAAAAGTAATGGTGGGTAATACTGCTCATGGTGCAACGCTGCGTCAGTTAAAAGATGCCGGTGCTGATTCCGTTCGTGTGGGTATTGGTAACGGGAGTGTTTGTTCAACATCAATCCAGACGGGTATTGGCATCGGTCAGGTATCATCCCTGCTTGATGTACTGATGACCAGAAGAGCTGAAAATATTGATATAGAAATAATTGCTGACGGCGGAATAAAAAGCGCCGGTGATGTTTGCAAAGCAATTGCTCTTGGTGCAGATGTGGTGATGCTCGGCAGAATGCTGGCTGGTACAAAGGAAACTCCGGGTGAAGTAATAAAATATAACGGACAGCTCTGGAAAAAATACCGCGGTTCTGCATCGTTCGGCGTTAAAATGAGAAACGAGTTTATTGAAGGGGAAGAAACAATGGTGCCATATAAAGGAACCGTCAAGAATGTGATTAACAGTATATCAGATGGACTGAAAAGTGCGATGAGCTATATGAACTGTTTTTCATTGCCTGAGTTGAGGAAAGTAAACACGTTTGCAATATTGAGTAATTCCTCTTACCTGGAACGCTTACCTAAAATTTAGTATATATAAAAGCCGCTCCTGCTTATGCGGGAGTGGTATACATATCATTCTTCCCGGTGGACTTTATCTACTGAAAACCCGGGTATACAAAATGAGAGGTATTCACACTCTGTCTCAAACGGATTTGAATACCGCACTCTGGTACCGCCATAAATGGTGATGGATTCGTTAGCTGAGAGCACAACTACCTCACCGTTTAACTCAAATTGTTTTTTACCTCGGATGACAAAAGTAACTTCATCAAATTCCGGAGTTTGAAATGGCTCACTCCAGCCGGCAGGGGCAATCATATGTGCAACGCTGAATGCGCCGCTCCCCTTGGAGGCATTGCCAAAGTGTTCCAAAATGATTTTATTGTCAGGTACGGGAATCTTAACGGGGTTCCTCTGCACTTCAAATGATTTCTGTTTCATAACCGTTCTTCACATTTTTTTAGGATTTTGAGGTAAAAACTTCATTATTATTTCAAATTTAACGATTTTTGACAAACTATTTGTTCATAATAAATGAAGAGCACCATGAAAATAAGATTTCTTCTTCTGATTTTGATTGCGGCAGTAATTTCAGTTTATCCTCAAAAACGGGGATTCACCTTAGATGATCATTACCGTGTTAAATCTGTAGGCGCACCGGCTGTTTCTCCCAATGGAAAATTTATAGCCCACACTGTTTCTGAAACAGACCTGAAAGCAGGAAAATCCTTGACCACCATCTGGCTGATGAATGCCGATGGCAGCAATGCAGCGGCATTAGACCTTGGCGAAGGGAGTGAATCCTCTCCGTTTTTTCACACTTCTGATGATGAGATTTATTATACTAAAACCGTAAAAGGGACCACACAGCTTTTTTCTTATTCAATCTCCGGCAAGAGTTACAAGCAGCTGACAGATTTATACTGCGGTGTTTCTTCACCCGTTTTGTCACCTGATGGTAAAAGACTTTTAATTTCTGCAGATGTATATCCGGACTGCGGTGCTGATATGGACTGCAATAAGAAGTTTTCCGAAGCATCTGAAAATGGACCGGTGCAGGCATATATGGCGGATGACTTGCTTTTCCGTCACTGGAATTTTTATTATGGCGGAAAATATACCCACATATTAGAATACGATTTTGACGGCAAAACGCTCCGTGATTTGACTCCGGGAAAAAACCAATCACCTGTGTTCAGCGCCGGAGGCGGAACGGGATATATATATGCGGCTGACGGTAAATCAGTTGTGTTTGTTTCCAACCGGGAAAAAGACCGTGCATCTTCAACCAATACTGATTTATGGATGACGGTCAGCGATTTAAACTCCCCGAAAAACATGACCGAATCTAACAAGGCATGGGATGGCGGCCCTGCTCTATCACCTGATGGA
>CAYYJL010000384.1:0-3485 GCA_964472245.1 uncultured Ignavibacteriaceae bacterium
TATGATGCTAATATGGATTTAATATCCGTTGTGCCGGAGTTTAACCTGTATGATTATGACTGGCCTATCCGCACGTATCAGAATCAGTATCCCCCCGCAAAAACCGTATCCCATGAAGGAGATAGAATCGGGCGTACCCTCAATTCTATGCTTTGCGACGGGACGGTTGTATCAGGCGGATTGGTTGAACGTTCAATTGTTGGCGCAAATGTAAGGGTAAACTCCTACGCATATATTACCGATTCAATTATTATGAACAGCTGCAATATCGGCCGGCGCGCAAAAATCCGCCGTTCCATTATTGACAAAAATGTAATTGTTCCCGAAGGCACGGAAATCGGCTTCGACCCGGTTGAAGATAAAAAGAAATTTACCGTTACTGAAAGCGGTATTGTGGTTATACCCAAGAACTATGTTTTCAGATAACCATTATGCACCATGACCCCGGAACTGCAAACCAAACTGGAAAACCTGCCGGATAAACCGGGAGTTTATCAGTTTTTTGATGAAGGGGGAAAGCATTTATATATAGGGAAAGCAAAAAGTCTGAGGTCAAGAGTCCGTTCTTACTTTCAGAAAGGGGAGCAGTCCGTCAAAACCTCTCTGATGGTAAAAAAGGTAAAAGACCTGGAACTGGTGGTTACCGATTCCGAAATTGAAGCTTTGGTGCTGGAAAATAACTTCATCAAGCAGTATAAACCCCGCTATAATGTTCTCCTTAAAGATGATAAATCATTCCCGTATATACGGATTACCGGTGAACTGTACCCGCGGATTTTTCCCACACGCAGGGTTATCCGGGATGGCTCACGTTACTTTGGTCCCTATACGGAAGTGCGGGCGATGCGCAACGCACTGCGAATGATTAACATGGTTTTCAGAATCCGCAGCTGCCGGCTCAACATAGATGAAGAGAGCATTGCTAAAAAGAAGTTTAAGGTCTGCCTGGACTATCATATCAAAAAATGCGACGGCCCTTGTGAAGGGCTGATCTCTCAGGCCGACTATGGCGCCATGGTAGCACAGGTGGAAAAACTGCTCGCAGGTAAAACGGTTGATGTTCTCAGGGAATTAAAGGCAGAAATGAAAAATGCCTCGGAAAATTTGTTTTTCGAAAAAGCAGCGGAAATCCGGGATAAGATAGAAAAGATTGAAGCTATATCCGAAAAGCAGAAAATGGTAACTGAAGACGATGCAGACAGGGATATAGTAGCCGTTGCCTTTGAAGGAAAGGACGCTGCCTGCAGCATTTTTAATATCCGCATGGGCAAATTAATCGGCAAAAAGCAGCTGCGCTTAATTATACAGACGGAAACTGAAGAGAGTGAAATTATTGCTTCGGTGCTGAAACAGTTTTATGGCGAACCCGTGGATATACCTCCTGAAATCTGCCTGACTGCCGAGCCGGCTGATGCAGAGTTAATCAGCCGGTGGCTGATAGAAAAGTGCGGCAAAAAATTGAAATTCACATATCCCAAAAGAGGTGACCTCAGTTCACTCCTGAAACTTTGCCGTGAAAACGCCGTTCTGCAGTTAAAGGAAATTCAGCTGCAGCGCATGAAAAAAGAGGGGAATCTGCCATACCCGGTTAAGGCCCTCCAGCGGGATTTACGCTTGAAACACCTGCCGAAAAAGATTGAGTGTTTTGATATATCCAATCTGCAGGGTACAGACACCGTGGCAAGCATGGTTGTGTTTGTTGACGGTAAACCGAAAAAAAGTTTGTACCGGAAATTTATTATCAGGTCAACAGAAGGGGAACCTGATGACTTTGCGAGTATGTTTGAAGTGGTTACACGCCGTTATACCCGGCTCAAGGAGGAAGGGGGCAAACTGCCTGAGCTTATTATGATTGACGGCGGTAAAGGGCAGCTTTCCAGTGCAGTACAGGCACTTAGAAAAGTTGGTTATGAAGAGTTTGCAATCATCGGACTCGCAAAACGGCTGGAAGAGATTTTTTTACCCGGGGAAAGTGATCCGGTCAATCTGCCTAAGGTATCGTCCTCATTAAAACTGCTGCAGCAGGTAAGGGATGAAGCACATCGTTTTGCCATCACCTTCCACCGTCAAAGGAGAAGCAAAAGGACGTTCACATCAGAGCTGCTGGAGATTAAAGGAATCGGTGCGGCTGTTGCGGGTAAGTTACTGGCACATTTTGGTGATATAGCAAAAATCAGGTCTGCCTCACTGGAAGAGTTGATTCCGGTCATTGGCGAAAGCAAAGCAAATCTGATTATCAGGCATTACAATCAAATAGAAAGTTTGCCTGAGCCGGGTGCAGAATGATTCTCAGGCGGATATAAAAATCATTTCTCCCCGGCGTTCACATTTTCCACCGCTCTCACGACTGAAATCCTCTGAAAAATTCCCCAAAAAGTGATATATTTTAGCTTATGTTATCGCCAATTAGATATTTCCGGAAATTTTTCCCTCTTATTTTTCTTCTCCCGGTCTCCCTGTTTCTTTTTAACGGGTGCGGGGAGGAAAAGCTTGAACAGCCATTTACCGGCACGGAGCTGCGTAATCTTGTTCAGTCTGCCATGGAGGGGAATGAAAAAGTTAATGCCAGACTTGGCGAACTTTTTGATTTGACGCTGCCGGTTCAGACCTCCCTTAATAAATTTATTTTGGACAGTCTTGATACTAAATTCACTATAAAATTTTATTATCTGCTCCTGGAATACCCAAACCCGGTATATAACCGCTTTGCCGTGTATGATACCCTCGGTCATTTGTATCTGTTAGATAAATCCTTAAACGGCAATCTTTCCGTTTTTACCGGCCAGTTGGATTCTGTGCCCTATTTCCGTGTGGTGGAAAGCTTCAGAACCAAGGATACCATTATTCTTAAACGGCTTAATATATACACCTACCTGAAGAATACATACTCGCTTGCATTCAGGACCTTTACCTATTATCTTGAAGATAAAGTTGAACGTGAGCAGTTTATAGAATCCATTTCACTTAAGACGATTACGACAAAGTTCCGGAAAGAGGATAAATCCGATTTTATACCGGAAGGGGAAGTCTTTAGCTATGACGAGAAACAGGAAGCGTATTACGGGAAGTACCGGTACTTTGATTCAATGGTAGTAAGGCGGATAGCCGCATTCAGAAAAAAGGTAAGCAACAATCAGATTGTTGATAAGGCAACTGCGCTGAAGTCTGCGGGATACAAAACCTCTGTTGATTCGGTGCATAAATACAATAATGAAAAAGATGTAAAAAAGGGTTTCTCTATCTTTGTTCCCGAGGGCTGGCGGATACGGAGAGATATATATGTTGTTGCTCACGTAAAGTCCCCCATGAAGGGTAACTATTATACTAATGACAGCCAGGGGGCTTCCTTTGCAGTCATAGAGATGGCAGAGTCAGATTCTGCGGAAAACCACATCAGTTACACTCTGGATCAGAGTGTGGAAAAATATTACCGCGTTAAATTTACTGACAAGATTCAGATAAAGCGGCAGTATATACGATTTTTA
>CAYYJL010000385.1:0-3470 GCA_964472245.1 uncultured Ignavibacteriaceae bacterium
AATTGTAAGTTCTGTTGATGCTATGGGCACTATTAAGATTTCTTTTGCCTCTGCAGTACCCCTTGGGCTTTCCGATGATGCAGAAGAGATTATTCTGAGATTAAAACTTAACCAAGGTATCCTGGAGCATAAACAAACAAAGGTAACCATTGAAAAAGTAAGAATTAATGAAACGCCCGTGATATATAATGCCTCATCAGCATTGATTGATGTATCAGGCCAACCAATCCTTACATTGCCTGAAGTATTTACGGTTCATCAAAACTATCCTAACCCATTTAATCCGGTGACAAAGATACAATTTGATCTGCCGGCAGAATCTAATGTAAGCATAAAAGTATATAAAGTAAACGGCGAGGAAGTATTAAAGCAGTCGATGGATTATCCTGCAGGAGTTAACTTTATTACCATTGATGGTACAAATTTACCGAGTGGCATATACTTTGCCCGCCTCCGGGCAGGGTCTGAAATAAGAACAATTAAAATGATATTAAACAAATAAGGAATACAATGAGAAAGACAGTACTTTTGTGCATTTTTCTTTTCACGTCTGCTTTTTCCCAATACGGTTTACAGAGTATAAATCCCTCTGTCGACCTGGGATGGATTGGGCAGGTTGAATATATCAGCGATACAAAAGTTATCGTTGCATCAACAAAGCAGAATACATTGCAAGTGTATTCGGTTAACCAACAGGTTGAGGGCGGGGCTCCGGCTTTATTGTTTAGTGAATATTCGTCCGGGTGGTCCTACTTAGTACAAAAAATGAAATTCTTCACAGCACTTGATGGTTATATTTATTATACACGGAATAATTCTTCAGGCGGAACCAGCAGGGTGCTCTTAAAAACTTCGGATGGTGGAAATAACTGGATACAGCTTTACATAGGGTACGAGGTTAACAAACTTGATATGAGCAGTCTAACAAATGGCGCAATGGTTACACAGTCGGGTGATTTATACCTGACAAACAACGGGGGTAGTCTCTGGACGGCACCAACCGAAATAAACAAACCCTGGAGAGATTTTTTTCTGGTTGCTCATAATGCGTCGTCATGGATACTTACTTATTCAACTGACACTCTGTGGATAAGCAACGACAACGGTGTTAGCTGGAGTACGTTGAGTCTCCCTTTTTCAACATTTGGCAGTGCTTATGCACTGGAATCGTATGGAGCAAACAAATTTGGATACGCAACAGGTGATCGATGGATAATAAGGATTGAAGTCGGGGCAGGAGGATATACTACCGAGCAAATCAGAAGAAATTTTGGTATCATAGATGGAATATCATTTTCGGACTCGGCATATGCCATCCTTACCACATCAGACTCGGTATATATATATAACAATTACACTCCCCAAATTACCTCATACTACCATAAGTACACAGAGGGGGTTAAGGTAAAAAGCGCAACAAGGTCAATGCTGAGAGGTCAATACTCTTCAACAATTTTATTAGTATCTGAAAACGGCGGTAACAGCTACCGTCCCATAAATGGTTTTGCAACAGAGGTTTGGGCTGTTGATTTTGTAACTTCTTCTGTGGGTTATATAGCCGGGTATAACGGGCCATCGCTAAAGACGACCGACGGAGGAAAAATCTGGAGAAATATCTATACACCGCCTGCAGGAAGTTTTGTATATGACATAGTTGCCCCGACGGAAAATACCGTATATCAGAGGGAATACAGCAGCAGTTCACGTTCACGGCTCCTGAAGTCATTTGACGGGGGCACGACATGGTCGTATATAACACCGTCGGTTAATAACCTTGTCAGTTCCTTTCAATTTCTGGATGCATTTAACGGATACTTTTCCGGCGATGGCGGCAGGATCTATGCAACTATTGACGGGGGGACAACATGGAATGAGATACACCGCTCTCCTTACGGGGATGTATATGCCATCTATTTTCTGAACAGAACAACCGGATTTGCTCAATCAGGAACAAAGTTTCTCAGGACCACAACAGGCGGAGTGTTGTGGGATACGGTAAGTAATAATTTATACGGGGCATTTAAGATAAAATTTGTTAATAGCAGCGTTGGCTATATGCTCAGCGGAAACCCTTATTACTTTGGCAAAACAACCAATGGCGGCACTACATGGAACTGGTTTACCGGGACCGGTTATTGGGACTTTGATGTTGCGGATGAGAACAATATTTTCCTGTTGAACTATTATGGCTCAGTTTCACACTCTACAAATGGCGGCACCAGTTTCTCCCTGATACCTGATGCGGGTTTCTATCCCCAAAGGATAGATTTGATAAATAGCCGTACCGCAATTTTCACAGCGCACTCAAATAAGATTCAAAAAATACTTTATAGTCCCGGAAATGTCATTGCTATGTCTCAGTTTAATGCAATTGCAGGTGATACAATAGAAGTACCTGTTGAACTCCACATTGCACCGGGAAGGCAGTATCAATCTGTTCAGTTTAATATATCCGGATATACTGACAAACTACAATTTATCAGCTCCCATACGGAAAATACTCTGCTGAGCGGCGGTGAGTGGATTCATAGTATTAATACGGCCGCAAATACTATCAGATTTGCCGCATCAGCACCCTCTTCAATTATGAGCAGCGGAACTTTGCTTAAATTAAAGTTTAAAGTGAGCAATAGTGCAGCAGGAAACATTCCATTGAATTTCAGTTCTGTACTTTTTAATACCGGAGTAGTTCCTACAGACACAATCAACGGAAACATAAAAGTGGAAACCGTTAACCTCGGCGACGTGGATGTAAACGGAACGGTGCAGGCATTTGATGCCTCATTAGTATTGCAGTATCTTACTTTGCCCGGTGGTATTCCGCTTTCCAATGTACAGCGCAGAAATGCAAATGTTACCACGGATAATACCATTTCGGCTCTGGATGCATCGGTAATCCTGAGGTATGTCACCGGAATTATTACCACGCTGCCATACGGCGGCACTGAAACAGCTGCCGGTTCAGTTGTCATGAATGATCAAATAAGCTCTCCCGGTGCTTTACTCGAGATACCCGTGCGCATTACCGGCGGCATGAATATATATTCATTTGAGGGAGCATTTACCTACGATGCGGCTTTGCTTGAATATAATTCCATTCAGTGGCAGCCGGTGGTCGCCGGACTCATGAAGGAAAGCAAGGCATTCGGCAACAGAGTATATATAGCAGGTGCAGGCCTGCAGAGAATGGATAATCTGCAGAATGTTGAAATTGCCAAACTGTACTTTACCATCAAACCGACAGCAGGACAGACTCATACTCAGGTGGTTATGGAAAAACTTCGGCTTAATGAAAACGCTGTGGTACAAAATGCAGCATCTTCCGGAATATCAATAACAACAAGTATTAATGAGCAGGGTACAACTCCGGAAAGTTATACTCTGCTGCAGAACTATCCGAATCCGTTTAATCCTGAAACACGGATTGTCTATGGAATTCCACAGGAAGGAAGAGTTGTTCTGGAGTTATT
>CAYYJL010000386.1:0-3452 GCA_964472245.1 uncultured Ignavibacteriaceae bacterium
GGCATACAATGGGGTGCCGGTGAGCAATGGTACTTTCAATATTACCAACTCTATGGTTTTACCTCAGACTCAAAACAGAGAGTTTGATTCTTTTTCCGGTAAGTTTTTAATTGAGCTGACCATTAATGGCTTAATAGTATCCTCCATAGGGAGCCACCTGGGACTTCCTGATTTATTTGATACTGAAACAGGTTTGAGTGCCATTGGCCGTTTCGGATTAATGGATGGCCAGTCAATTTTTGCATATAACGGTGTATTTCCTCCTGAACCTTCCGCATGGGAAAAAAAATATCTCGGATGGGTTAACCCGAAAGAAGTATTTCCCACCGGTGATATTAAAAGAGCTGGTATTAAAGCTCCATACGGCGCAGGAATTGCTGATACTGCACTTATTGAAATTCCAATTTCAGGGGATGAATACTATCTTGTTGAGAACCGCTTAAAGAATCCAAATAATGCAGGGTTAACCCTGACCATTTGGAATAGGGGTAATACGTATACAAAGTTTTTTGCTAAAGATACATCATGGTTTAACAGCTTTACGGTGGACTCTCTTGAGGGAGTGATCATTGATGCTTCCCACTTTGACTGGGCTTTACCGGGGAGCGGAATATTGGTTTGGCACATTGATGAGCAGGTCATACGCGAAAAGCGTTCGGTAAATAAAATTAATACCAACAAAGAAAGACGGGGAGTGGATTTGGAGGAAGCTGATGGCATTCAGGATATTGGCGTTCAGTTTACGACAATTTTCGGTGATGTATTAGTCGGGGAAGGGGACGAATATGATTTATGGTATGCAGGTAATACAGCGGATTTATATACGAATGAGTTTTCTACCCGGACACGTCCCAATACAAAAAGTAATACCGGTGCAAATTCCTGGATTAAGCTGGATAATTTTTCTGCTATCGGCAGCTCATCGGGTTTTGATGTACAAATGAATTCTCCCGGTGTTAATCTGGTTAAAGATGATAAATCATTTCCGGCTAATTCACTATACAATAAGACCTTTAGCATTGGCGGAAGCACAGTACGGGTAACAGAGTTTAATACCTCCATTTCAGTTGATTTTAACGGATCTTATGTCCTGGCTAAATACTCGGCCAAGCCATATTTCTATGCGGGCACAAATAATTTTGTTGTTGTGGACTATTCAGATTCAAGTATCTACTATACAGTATTCAATGGTGTCGTTGCTTTAAATGGCATAATTAATCTTGGTGAGAAAATAACAGCCCCTCCGGTTTACCAGTCTGCCACTTCATCAGCAGTGTCAGTAATTGCAGGGTTACAATCCGGAAAAATTCAGTCTGTAAACATTTCCTTTTTGGGATCTGCAGCAGACGCAGGTACATTAATAACATCGCCTGTTAATCCTTATTATTTAGTGTCAACGCCTGCAGGTGTAGTTAGTCTCTCCGCAACCGGCACTGGATACTTCGCTAATCTTGGTGGTGTGGATTTATATAGTACACCTTCAAAAATTCAAAGAGTTGTACCCGTTATACAATCCGGATCGCTGACAGAAATATATATACAACTTGCTGATAATACTGTTGTTGTTCTGGAAAAAAATGCCGGTGGCAATTTTTCAGTTATTTCTCAGACTACTTTTGATAGTCCTGCTATTTTTATCCCTTCATCAGGCAGTGAGGGTCTGAGTGCTGTAGCTGCTGTTACTTCAGGAGTTACGGCTAAAAACAAAGCGGGCAGCACAGAACAAAACTTTCCTGTAGATTTCAGTTCAGGCAGTGTTGTGTCAAATATTGTATCGGCAGATGTCACCCAGGATGGTGAATCAGATTTATTCTTGTTGAACGGAATTGGTCAAGTGATAGGAATAAACGGAAAATCAGGAGGTTATTTACCCGGATTTCCCGTTGCTTATGCTGCCAATGATTCTGCATACCTCTCTCTTGAATCACGGGGCGGTAAAATTATTCTCACTGCAGTTTCAAAAAGCGGCCGGCTTACCGAATGGGAAGTATCTGATGGTACCCCTGACCTAATTCAATGGAGTGACAGCAGATATTTCAGAGGCATTGATAACTACTACACATTTAATCCCGCGCCTCAATCAACATCAGAAAATTTAAATAAATCGCTGACGTATAATTACCCCAATCCTGTTTATGAGGGATTTACCTATATCCGTTATTTCGTTAGTGAAGATTCCCGTATCTCTATTAGGATATTTGATCTGGCAGGGAACCTGGCGGCGGAACTTAGCGCAGGAGCTCAGGGAGGTGTTGAGTCGGAAACAAAATGGGATGTTTCTTCTATTCAAAGCGGAGTCTACCTTGCATCAGTTGAAGCTGTCAGCAACTCCGGCAAGAAAGATTCCAAAATAATTAAAATCGCTGTTGTAAAATAGTTTTTACCTGTCTTCATGAAGTATATACTCTTTCTGTTTACCTTTAGCATTTTTGTACCGGGCCTGCACGCCCAATTTACCGAGTTTCATCCTGAACTTGAGTGGTACACCATTTCCGGAAAGCATTGCTTTGTACATTTCCATGAAGAATCTGAGAGAACGGCAAGAGTAACTGCAAAAATCCTTGATGAAATCTGGGAGCCGATAACAAGACTTTATGATTATGAACCTGAACCGGTTCATTTTGTTATAAAGGATATTGATGATTACTCAAACGGAGCCACATATTTCTTTGATAATAAGATAGAAATCTGGGCCAGTGCCCTTGATTTTGATTTACGCGGAAGCCACAACTGGCTGCGCAATGTTATTTCTCACGAATTTACACACCTTGTACAAATTCAAGCAGCTCTTAAAGTGGGGAGAAGAGTTCCTGCCTTTTATTTGCAATGGTTGAATTATGAAGATAAACGCCGTCCGGATATACTCTATGGTTTTCCCAATGTAATTGTTTCTTATCCCATAGCTACATTAAATATGCCTGCCTGGTTTGCAGAAGGTACGGCACAGTATATGCGTACCGAATGGGGTTACGATTACTGGGATGCCCATCGTGATATGATTCTCCGTTCTTATGTTCTGGACGGTAATATGCTTACCTGGAATCAGATGGGTGTGTTTGACAAAACGAGTCTGGGGAATGAATCTGTATATAATTCCGGCTTTGCATTAACCCGGTACATCGCCCAGAAATATGGTGAAAAGAGTCTCCGGGATATATCCAAACGGCTTGGCAAGTGGAATAATTTTACTTTTGATGCTGCTGTGGAAGATGTGTTAGGGATTAGCGGGAACGCACTCTATAATGAGTGGCAGTCGTACCTGAAGAATTATTATTCCGATGCGATGGCACAAGTTCAGAAAAATGAAGTTTCAGGAAGCCGGATATTCTCAGAGGGATTCGGAAACTTTTATGCAACCTTTGCCGGGAGTACAGATAATATCTATTTTATTTCCAATAAAGGGAATGACTATTTAAGTCTATCATCACTCTATAAACATGATCTTACATCAG
>CAYYJL010000387.1:0-3434 GCA_964472245.1 uncultured Ignavibacteriaceae bacterium
TTTACCAGTATATGCAAAAAACGTGTCTTAAATTTTTTATCTTCATGCTGTGCAGCAGCATACCGCTCAATTACCTCCCGCTTCATAACCGCATAGACGATGCCCGCAATAATGATCCCCACAATCACGGTACCGATAACAATGGTGGATTTTAACCAGGGAACAGTTTCATATATATTGCCGGAATACAATGCCGCCGAAATAATAACCGCCAGCCCGAAGAAAATTATATCCAGCACCCGTTCTACCACAATAGTACCCAGAATAGAGGTGCGTGATACCTTTTCCAGTTCGCCGAGTGACACAGCCCGTGTCAGTTCACCAAGCCGGGGCACCACATTATTAACGCCGTACCCGATCATCAGCGACGCAAATAAATTATACGAACCGATGCCCGGTTTTATGGAATTCATAATCACTCCCCACCTGAGCGCACGGACAAAATGGGATATAACCGAAGACACCAAAAACAGCACTATCCACAGGAGCGACGCGTGTGATATTACCTTCCACACCTCCTGCAGGTCAACTCCGGCAAAAGCAATATATATAAACAACACCGTCAGCAGAACGGAAAAAAGAACACCTGCGGCTTCGCGCACTCCTATTCTCTTTTTCTGATTATCTGAGGTCAATAACTTCAACTCCCTCGGGGCTATCCATCACGAATAAACCGGGTGATAAACTTTTTCCGGTATCATAACTGCTGAAACGCAGTTCCGTCTGGTTGCCGTCTCTTGCTGTTATGTTTAATTTGCCTATATATCCGCCATCGTTAACCGTCACCACCGCTTTTTTGTACGAGGCAGATTTTAGCTTAGGGGTCAGAGTAATCACCGTTTCCCCTTTAACATTGCTCTCTTCCACTACTGCATTTTTAGGATATTCATTGATCAGTTCAGGGAGATTCAAAATGGAAAGTTCCGTACCGGTTAAAGCTGTTATGGTTATTTTCTTCTGCTTTTTGTTGTAGCTCCATACGCTTTCCCCGTCGGAAATAATCAGGACATTACGCAGCTCCATCCGCAGTTTGTTCCCCTTTGCATAAAACACTTTTCCGGACATCCCCTTTTTGTCCCCCTGGTATTGGGCAAACTGCACGGAAAATCCGTTCAGTGCATTAAAGGTATTCTGCAGTTTTTCCAGTTCGCCGCTCTGCGGCAGGATGAAAAAGGAAAGCAGAATCAATATATATGTTTTCATCACAACTCTGTTTTTTTCTTATTTTAACGGCTCGGGCTGTATATATGCTTAAATCAGCGAGCGGATTACAGCTTCCAGCTGATCCAGACTGTCCACAATCACCTGGCGCGGTTTTGCTCCGTCACCCGGACCAACAATACCTGTATCTTCCAGCTGATCCACAATTCTTGCAGCACGTGCATACCCTAATTTTAACCGGCGCTGCAAAAATGATACGGAACACTGCTGCGCCTGCACCACCAGCTTGGCGGCATCTTCAAATAAATCATCCATATCAGCAAGTGCACCTATGCCTCCGCCGCTTTTCTTTTCCGATACAGACGGCAGATAATACGGCTTGGAGTATCCCTTCTGTGCATGTACAAAGTTTGTAACATTTTCCACTTCTTCTGTGGAGATAAATGCATTCTGAACGCGCATCGGCTTCGGCAGCCCGTTCGGCAGAAACAGCATATCGCCGCGCCCTATCAGCTGCTCGGCTCCGTTCATATCCAGAATAGTTCTGGAATCTATCTTGGATGCAACCTGATACGCCATCCTTGCGGGAAAGTTTGCTTTAATTAATCCCGTAATAACACTTACCGAAGGCCTCTGTGTTGCAAGTATCAGATGAATACCCACTGCACGCGCAAGCTGCGCAAGGCGGGTAATCGGTTCTTCCACTTCCTTGCCGGATGTAATCATCAAATCCGCAAGCTCATCCACAACCACCACTATATACGGCATAAAATGATGTTTAATATTTGCATCATTCTTCGGCGGCCGCTTGGGGTCATCCACACGCTTGTTGTAATCAACAATGTTACGCACTCCCATTTTGGCAAGCATATCAAAACGCTTTTCCATTTCTGCCACTACAGACTGCAGTACCAGTATCGCATTCTGCGGCGTGGTGATTATATCTTCGTTTATATCCGGTGATACAGCCAGATAATGATGCCGCAGCTGATTATAAAATGATAGTTCAACTTTTTTCGGGTCAATGATAACCAGCTTAACCTCACTCGGATGCTTTGCATACAGCAGACTTGTTATCATCATGTTAATGCCCACGCTTTTACCGGAGCCCGTGGAGCCGGCAACCAGCAGGTGCGGCATCTTTGCCAGATCTGCAATAATAACGTTGCCCACAATATCCTTACCCAGTGCCAGCGGAATTTCCACTTCCTTGGTTTTCATGGCAGAGATGATATCCTTTGCCACAACCATGGAAGGAGTTGCATTCGGTATCTCCACGCCGATTACGCTTTTCCCCGGTATTGGTGCAATGATTCTGATTCCGCGTGCTGCCAGCGCAAGTGCAATATCATTTTCAAGATTTACTATCCTGCTTATTTTCACTCCCGGCGCGGGTACAATTTCATACATGGTAACAACAGGTCCCGGCGTTACGCTTATATCCTCTATATCTATCTGGAACAGTGAAAGTTTTTCCTTCAGCTGTTCCGCATTCCGTTTAAGCTCTTCCTCTGCTATGCTGAAATCATGCTTCGGAGGATCTGCCAGTAAATCCAGCGGGGGCTTTGTATATTTAATTTTTTCTTCCCACGGCTCAGGCAGCTGCACTTCCTGCTCACGGTCAACTTCCAGCGCGGGAGTATCACCCGGCTTTAATCCGGATTTATCATCAGCAGCATGTGCACCGGATGTATCCGTCATCTGTTTCAGCAGATCATCAACCGGGTCTTTTTGCTGTGCTGCTTTTGCCGCTTCCTTAGCTTTCTCTTTTGCTTTTGCTTCCTGTGCGGCAGCAGCAGGATTCACATTAATGTTTATTCTGGTTTCTTTTTTGGGTACGGTTTCATCCGGTATAATGGCAACTACTTCTTCAGCGGTTTGTGTCCGTGTTTCCGGCTTCTGTTTTTTACCGTTCTTTGGACGTGCGGCTGAAGCAATTGCTTCATTTTGCGGAGTGTATTCTTCTTCCTCTATCTCCTCATCCTCTTCGCGGGTGCGCTCCCGCATCTCAGCAGCTTTATTTTTCAGCTCTGCGAGTTTATCCTTAACATTCATTGCTGCATTCTTTATGCTTACGTTAAATGCATAGACAAGCAGGATGACAATACCGGTTAACAGCAGAATAACCGCACCAAAGCTTCCGATGGTCTTATCTAAAAGCACGGCAAACTGCAGCCCTATATATCCGGAAGCAGGTACCGCCTCATAAAAGGTATCAAAATTCAGCCGCATCACTCCCATTAATGTGGCGCCAAACACTGCACCCAGAAGCG
>CAYYJL010000388.1:0-3431 GCA_964472245.1 uncultured Ignavibacteriaceae bacterium
GCAGAATTCCATTATGATGAAAAGCAATTGGAACAAACCTTTAAGGAAATCACCATACAGATACAACGGTATATTGTTACCAAGGTGGCAATAAATCTATCCGCCGGCGTGGTACTGGGATTTATACTTTGGTTGATGAATGTGGACTTCCCCTTCGTATGGGGTATATTTACGTTTCTCTTTAATTTTGTACCAACTATCGGTTCTGCAGTTTCACTTTTACTGCCGACCCTGATGGCACTTATTCAGTTTGATGCGCCGGGTTATGCTTTGCTGGTTGCAGTTGTTATTATGCTGATACAAACATTATTTTTTAACATACTGGAGCCGGTCGTCCTGGGCAAAAACCTGGGATTAAACCCTATAGCAATTCTGCTTGCCGTCCTTTTGTGGGGATATATATGGGGCATAGCCGGCATGTTACTTGCTGTGCCGCTTACAGCCATTATCAAGATAGTCCTTTCCAACGGCAGAGGAAAGAACATGCAGTTTATCAATCAGCTCATGGGCAATAAGCAGAAAGAATAATACCGGCTCTCCCCGGCTCTCTTTAAACTATTTCAGATATACTGCTTTTTGTACTGCTCTTTGGGCTCCGGAAATCAGTTCATAAAAATATACTGCGCTGGCAGCACCTGACCCTGCCTCAAACGGAACACTGTATTCACCCGGCTCTTGCATCTCATTAACCACTTCACGGATGAGTCCGCCTGTTACATTATATATACGCAGCGTGGTTAAACCTCTTTCTGCCAGACGGTATCTGATGACAGTGGCGGAGTTAAACGGATTCGGGTAATTCTGCAAAAGGGAAAACGTTTCGGGAGAAGCGGGGGGCACTTCACCAATACCCGTGGTAAAATTAACAAAGTTAGAATTATATATCTGTTGAGTAAAATCTGCAACCTCCCGCATCGCCGCTACTGACCCTGCCGCGGAATTCCCCTGACCAACCAGATATGCAACCGTAATATCAACCGGCTTATCCTTTTCCATCCGGAACGGACCCGTGCTCACCACCAGGCGCTGATCCAAACCATACACATTAAGCCAGCCGTTTTCAGTTTCAGGGAAACCCGAATATATATAGGAGGAATTAAGCGAACTGCAGTTTGCCAGGGTACTGCCGTTGCCAAATGCCCAGTCACACGGGTTCAGTATAACACCGGTTTTGTCCCGTCCGCCTAATTGATAATTGCGCAGTTCCATCGGCGTACTTGGGTCTCCGTGGGTGGGATGTGATGACATATAGTGGGTAACAGAAAAATTATCAATAGCTTTTGCACCCCGGATATATTTTATTCCGTGTAACGGTCCGTTATGCACCGCTGCGGAATCAAGCGGCAGATCAATCCCCTCATCATATACATTATTCATATTTACATCGGTGTAACTGACTCCCGGAATATATGAATACGGCATCCCCGCATATCGCATCATCAGCGCCGGCGGTTCTGCACCCCAGGTATTATCAACCTTTTCATATATATAACCCCCTCTCCGCGCAGAATCAGTACCCACGTAATCATTCGCATAGTTACCCATATCCGGGTCAGAAAGCATGCTGAAATATACTGAATCAAAAATCTCCGCACGGGAACCGCGGTTTATCAACCGGTATCGGATAAATAAAATGTTTTTGTAATACGCAGAAGCAATGGTGTGTGTAAATACATATTGCTGCACCTCAATACCCATGGGGGACATACTCAGGTATCTTCTAGTTGCGCCAGGTTTGGAATCATTAAATACGGTAAATACAAACTCACCCCCTGTAAATACAGGTCTGTCCTCATTACTGTCCCAGACACCATTACTGTTCAGGTCAACAGGGTCATATATACCATTACCGTCGCCGTCGTGATACATCGCTCCCGCGGCAACTGCATAACGGTACATTTTCCAACTTTGCCCGAAAGCCGGATCATCATTTTTAATTATATATACGCCGTTGGTGTTTGCATCCGGATTAGAACCCACCGGTCCCGGCATATAATCTCCCAGACGTGAAGAACTGTTTACCGCATTGGCAAAAACCGTATCCGCCGCTTTACCTGAAATTGCGAATCCTGCAGAAAAAATCAGTGGTTTATTAAGATAAAAGGCACCGGCAGTGCCGTTGATGGAAACATCTGCTAAGAGTCCGCTGTTATCCAGCGGCAAAAATATATCCCCGGCCGTAAATCCCGACTTTGCAGGTATCGTATCTGATCCGGTAAATTGTGCAAAAAGCACAAACGAATTAAGGACGAAAACACAGATTAAAAATCTTTTCATTTCTGCCTCCCGATAAAAAAATAGAATTAGTGCTCAGACACCAGTTAAATTTAAAGAAATCCTGAATGAGAAACAATCAAGCCCAACCTTTGCCAAAAGAGTCTAAATACGATAAAATGAGCACTGTAGGGGGTTTGCAGACACGGAAAACACACCCATTTTCCCCTGCATCTGAGCCCTTAAATGGCTATATTTGGGTATTAATCAATGAAAATTATTACTATTATATGAATATCACCCGTTCCTCTCAACTTTTTTCAGAAGCCCAGCAATACATACCCGGCGGGGTGAATTCCCCTGTGAGGGCATTTAAGTCAGTCGGTGGAAACCCGGTCTTTTTCGCATCAGGCACCGGTGCTAAAGTTACCGATGTTGACGGCAACACCTATACAGATTATATCGGCAGCTGGGGACCCCACATTTTTGGCCACAACCCGCAATTTGTAAAAGATGCCATAGTGCAGCAGCTTGAAAAGGGTGTCTCCTTTGGTGCCCCGTGCGGTCTTGAAGTTGAAATGGCAAAGCTCATTACAGAAATGGTTCCCTCTGTGGAATTGGTTCGTATGGTTAACAGCGGAACCGAAGCAGCCATGTCCGCCATCAGGGCTGCCCGCGGATTCACGGGTAAAGATAAGTTCATAAAGTTTGAGGGCTGCTACCACGGCCATGCAGATTATTTTCTTATTAAAGCCGGCTCGGGTGCACTCACGCTCGGTGTGCCAACCAGTCCGGGCGTTACCCCGGGCAACGCGGCTGATACACTGCTTGCCCCCTACAACAATCTGGAAGCGGTTGAGCAGCTCGCAGATAAGTACAAAGGTGAAATTGCCGCCATCATCCTGGAACCCGTCGTAGGCAACATGGGTACGGTTCTTCCTGATATGACCTTCATGAAGGGACTCCGTGATTTATGCACAAAGGAAAGCATTGTTCTTATTTTTGACGAGGTTATGACAGGATTCCGGCTTGCTCAGGGTGGTGCTCAGGAACTCTTTGGCATAACCCCGGATTTATCTGTTTTCGGAAAAATCATCGGCGGCGGATTGCCTGTAGGCGCATACGGCGGCAGAAAAGATATTATGGATAAAATCGCTCACCGGAGCGGACTTTATTGAGTGCTTCATCTATATCATACCCACTCTGAAACTCCACAC
>CAYYJL010000389.1:0-3425 GCA_964472245.1 uncultured Ignavibacteriaceae bacterium
AAAAAAGAGGGTCCCCGCATACTCTGATGCAGAAACCCTCTTATGGGAGGAGGTTTGTGTGGCTAAACTTATTTTTCGTATTCTTTCAGGAACCCCATAAATTCTCTGCGGTGCCCTTCTTCTGAAGCAAGCAGCTCTATGCACATGTCCTGTGTAACATAATCTCTTCCGTCACATAGTTTAATGATTTTCTTATACTGCTTTATTGCGCCTTTTTCCGATTCAATTATCTCCATAACTACTAAAACAAGACAATATCCGGGTGAATAAACCTGGCTCATCGTGGTTGCTTTTAACGGTTTAACGCATGATTTCGTAAGAATTACATAGTTCAAAACTTCTGCCGTTAATATCCTTGCTTGCTCTTCTAACTAATTTGCAAAAAATTCGGGGGAATATCATGCCATTTAGCAATGACCTTGCAGAATATGTTTCCCGTGTGAGGTTGAAAGCTGTTTTAAACTCTTTTATGGATTGGAGGCGGTAAAAGCAAAAACCCGGCTGACAGACCGGGCTTTGCTGCGAAGCAATTAAAAGGAGAGTGAGTGCACTGAATTCAGCATACTCATTTGCTTCTGATTATAAAAATCTGCACCCCTGCGAAAAATCTCTATAAACCTACCTACCTAAAGATTTATAGTTGCCTTACTGGAGGTGCAGTAAAATCAGACAAACCATTCTGAATACTCACCTCACATAACCCGCCTCTCAGAACTGTTCAATTAATCCGGATGAGTATTCCGCTGCCCTCCGGGTTTATATCGTTATTTCAGTAAACTCATCTTTTTTGATATCGTTCCCGCGCCTGTTGAAACAGTATATATATAAATACCGCTGTTTAACCGTGACCCGTCAAAAGTATATATATGGTTTCCCGCAGGCAGCTCAGTACCGTTTAATATTGTTTCAATAAGTTCACCGGCAATGGTATAAATCTGTAATGTTACCGGTGTTTGTTTCTGTAAAGAAAACCGGATCATCGTTTCCGGATTAAAAGGATTGGGGAAGTTCTGATTCATAGAAAATGTTAACTCTTTATCCCCTGAGTATTCAATTACAGAAGAATAGGTAACACTTCCGTCATTATCCATCTGAACCAGGCGGTAGTAAACTTTTCCGCTTACATAACCTCTGTCGGTAAAGGAATACTGCTTTGGGGAATTGCTGTTGCCATGTCCTTCAATAAAACCGATAATCGTCCAATCAGATCTATCGCCGGATTTTTCTATATGAAAACCAAAATTATTAACCTCCGTAGCTGTTGACCAGGCAAGTGTTGTTTTATCCCCCGCAGAGGTTACGGAAAATGATACCAACTCCACCGGCAGAGCATTGTTTTGGTTTTCCTGAAGATTGGGATAGTTAGTGCCGGATATTGACCAAATAGTTGAAAAATCCCAGCCCGCATCAGTAAATGTACTGGATGTTTTCATTTGAGCTGTTGTTTTTCCTGTTATGCCTGTTGTAGTACCCGCTGCAACCCCTGTTAGCTTGCCTGACGACTCAGTATCCCAAAAACTATTGGTGAATGTTCCATCATTTTGTCCAATAAATCCTCCGATATCAGTTCCTGAACCCGGTACAGTTCCTGTCGAGTAGCAGTTTGCACTTGACCCGCCGCTCACATGACCAATAAACCCACCAACTCTGGTAGAACCCGACACATTGCCTAAAGCATAACAGTTAGTCTCAACACTGTTACTAAAGCCGCCAAATCCTCCGATATATATATTACCCGATACTGTTCCGGTTGCATAAGTTTTTGATACGTTAGATCTGATATTGTTACCAAATATTCCACCGAGTTGACCATACCCGGAAACCGTTGCAGAGGTATTACATTTGGTCACCGAAACAACATCCTGAATAAGTCCGCATAAACCCGCAGCGTTATATCCTGCACCCGCGTTGCCCGTGATAGTCCCGGTAAATGAACACCCTGTTATCAGGATATCATTAGTGGCATAACCGACAAGTCCGCCAATCGAAGAGTGACCCGTATAATTACCGCTGACTACTTTTATATCACGCAGGGTTGAACCATTCGTATATCCGAATAATCCAATTTCACTGTTTGAAGGCCTGTTAATCATTAAACCGGTAATTGTATAACCCTGTCCGTTGTAATTTCCGGAAAACTTGGTGGAGGAATTACCTATCGGCTCCCAGCCAAGCCCGCCGTTATAATAATCACCGCCGGAACTTGTTGCCGCAGTCATATCAATATCGGCTGTTTGAATAAAGTAAGATGATAGATTATTACGCACAGCATGCAGATGTGCCGGAGTGGAAATCTGATATGGATTTCCGGATGTTCCGTCACCGCCGCCATACTGACCGAATGTCACGGCACTCAGTAAACAAATTATTGTAAAAATCTTTTTCATCAGCTTACCTCGATAGTTTTTATTTTAAGAAATTCATCTTTCGGGATAACGTTTTTGAACCGTCAGAAATGGTATATATATAGACGCCGGAATTCAACCGCGATGCATCAACGTTATATAGGTGGCTTCCCGCTGCGAGTGAAACATTTTCCAACACACTCATCACTTCTTCACCGGTTACGGTAAATACTTTCAGTGACACAACAGAAGGTTCTGCAAGGGTAAAGCGAATCATGGTTTCAGGATTAAAAGGATTAGGGAAGTTCTGATCCAAACTGAAATTCATGTTCCCTTTACCGGAAACTTCCGCAACAGGGGAATAGGAGAAAGTGCCGTCATTGACAATTTGTTTTAGCCGGTAATAAACCGTCTGATTGGATTTAAATGTATCTTTATAGCTGTATGCTCTTGGTGCATTGGTATTGCCACCGCCTGCAACAAAAGTAATTTTCTCCCATTCTGTCATATTAAGAGAGCGTTCAATTTCAAAGCCGTAGTTATTTACTTCGGTTGCTGTCATCCAGGTGAGTTTAATATATTCACCGCTTACAGAAGCAGAAAATGCCTGCAGTTCCACGGGCAGCGGGCTGCCTGAAGGATTCTGCCATGCCAGGTATGGGAACCCGTTATTTATTTCTGCATCAAGATACCAGATTGAGTTAGACCAACCCGCCGTAGTAAAAGTAGAGCCGGTTTTCATTTCTGTAGTTGTTTTACCCGTGCCGCCCTGTGATGAACTTGTTCCGCTTGTTTGGTTATCCCAAAAGCAGTTGGTTGCTGATGATGCAAATAATACACCAATGAATCCACCAACATTCGAGGTGCCGGAAGGTGCACCTGTTGAATAACAGTTGGTAACTGAAGTTGTTGAGCGATACTGTCCGCCAAATCCGCCTACAGATGTTGCCGTGGTTGTTACGCTTCCTCTTGCATAGGAATTTGTTATTTGTGGTCCCACATCCGCATACCCCACAAATCCGCCAACCTGATGACCGGTTGAACTGACGGTGCACGTAGTATAACTCTGTGTTATAACAG
>CAYYJL010000390.1:0-3425 GCA_964472245.1 uncultured Ignavibacteriaceae bacterium
TCATTGTTTAACAGTTCTTTACTCATGACAACACCTTTGTACTGTTATTTTTGTTTCCTGACGGGCACTCTTGTAAACAGGAATTTATTCTTTATATTTGTGTACGAGAAAACACCCGCAGGGTACAATAATTTTATCTATATTTCTTTTTCAAGGTACTCAGTATTTTGCTGAAATACTGTGATATCTCTAAAATATTTATTCTATTTTACTCAAAAATAAGCTATTATCAAACATTAAATAAAAGATTAGGCCGCAAATGAAAAAAATAGGAATTCTGTTTGGTCAGGAAAATACCTTTCCGCCCGCATTGGTTGAAAGGATTAACTCAAAAAAGGTAAGTGGAATTGAAGCAGAATTTGTCAAAGTGGACAAAGTTATGCAGAATATCGGTCAGGGATATGATGTTATCATAGACAGAATTTCTCAGGATGTTCCGTTCTACCGAGCCATGCTTAAAAATGCGGCAATAACCGGAACCGCGGTTATTAACAACCCATTTTGGTGGACAGCCGATGATAAGTTCTTTAATAATGCTCTTGCTGAGCAGGTTGGCGTACCGGTACCTAAAACCGTTATCCTTCCTTCCAACCAGCATCCGCCTGACACCAATGCAAACTCATTCAGGAATTTAGCTTTCCCGCTGGATTGGGAAGGTATTTTCAATTATGTTGGTTTTCCGGCATATTTTAAGCCATTTGCCGGCGGTGGTTGGAAAAATGTTTACCGTTTAGAAAATAAAGATGAATTTTTTAAGGCATACAATGAAACCGGTCAGCTTGTAATGATGCTTCAGGAAGAAATAATTTTTGATGATTATTTCCGCTGCTATTGCATTGACCGTAAGGATGTTCACCTGATGCAGTATGACCCCAAGCAGCCGCATCATCTCCGCTATGTCCGGGATGCAAAACCGAAAGCCAAAGAGATGTTGGATATGTTAAAGGATTACGTTCTGAAGCTGAATGTCGGGCTTGGGTATGATTTTAATACCGTTGAGCTTGCTATCCGGGACGGAGTACCCTATGCAATTGATTTTTGTAACCCTGCCCCGGATGCTGATGTGCATTCTGTAGGCCAGGATAACTTTGACTGGATTGTTGAAGCTGCTGCCAATATGGCAATCAGAAGAGCCCAGTCCCACAAACCCGGGCAGAATAATTGTACCTGGGGTGAATTTGTTAAGAACAGTGCAAAATAGAATCTGAAAGTCAGCAAGCCATGAGTCAAAAAGATAATATGTTTTCGGTTGGAATTGAAGAAGAGGTTCAGATTGTAGATCCCGTGACCCGTGAATTGCGCTCGCATATTCAGCAGATTCTGGAAGAGGGGAAGATGATTCTGAAAGAACAAGTGAAACCTGAGATGCATCAGTCCGTGGTGGAGATGGGGACTGAGGTCTGCACAAATGTTACTGAGGCAAGACAGGAAGTTGTTAAACTCAGAACTGAACTCGCAAAACTTGCCATTAAAAATAATCTGCGCATAGCGGCAGCAGGCACCCATCCTTTTTCACATTGGAAAGATCAGCGGATTACGGAACACCCCCGCTACAAACAGGTTGTTGATGATATGCAGCAGGTGGCACGTGCAAATCTTATTTTTGGATTGCATGTGCATGTGGGCATTGATGACCGCGAGCAGGCAATTCATATTATGAATGCTGTCCGCTATTTTCTTCCGCATATTTTTGCTCTTTCCGCAAATTCTCCGTTTTGGGTGGGAAGAAACACCGGGTTTAAATCGTACAGATCCAAGGTATTTGACCGCTTTCCCCGCACCGGCATCCCGGATTATTTTAACAGTGTATCCGAATATGACAATTATATTAATCTGCTGATTAAAACCGGTTGTATAGATAACGCCAAAAAAATCTGGTGGGATATACGCATGCATCCGTTTTACAGCACACTGGAATTTCGTATCTGTGATGTTCCTATGCGTGTTGATGAAACGATTGCATTGGCCGCCGTCATGCAGGCATTGGTTGCTAAGCTGTACAGATTGTTAAAGCAGAACCTTGGTTTCAGACTCTACCGCAGGGCACTGATTGCAGAAAATAAATGGCGTGCCTGCCGTTACGGTATATCCGGTAAATTAATTGACTTCGGCAAAAAAGAGGAAGTGCCAACCGCTTCTCTTATTGATGAATTGCTGGAGTTTATTGATGAGGTGGTGGACGACCTGGGCAGCAGGGAAGAAATTAACTATATACATAAAATTATTGAGAACGGAACCGGTGCAGACCGGCAGCTTAAGATTTGGGAGCAGTCCTTTGATATCAAACGTGTGGTTGATTACATTATCGAAGAAACGCACGTTGGACTAAATCTAAAGTAATATATATTTTTTATTAAAAGAAGGTACTATATTGGTGAAGGATATTAAACTTGTGGAATTTGACAGGGAACTGACCCCGGGTGCATACAATGCAATTAACGTATGCCTGCGGTTAAAGCCGGAAGAACGCATAACTATCATAACGGATGAGGAGTCCGTTGAGATTGCAGCCAGTCTTGTTTCTGAGATTGAAAAAGTCGGATCAGAATACAGTGTATTTGTATTGGAAGATTATATACACCGTCCTATGACTGATATGCCAAAGGAAATACTGGAAGACCTTGCAAAATCACAGGTTAGTATATATGCATGTTTTACGCAGACCGGTGAACTGGGCTCCCGTATTCAGATGACTGATGTGGTCAATGCCAACAAAATCCGCCACGGACACATGGTTAATATCACCAAGGAAATCATGCTGCAGGGAATGCGTGCAAATTTTCTTGAAGTGGATGCCATGAGCCAGAAACTTGTTGAAAAAGCAAGGAAGGCGAAATTTATCACCTGTAAAAATGCAGCCGGCACTGATATGGTTGCCGAATTTTCCCCGAATCTTAAATGGATTAAAACCAGCGGCATTATTACCATTGAAAAATGGGGTAATCTGCCCGGCGGTGAAATCTTTACATCACCCTATAACGTTAACGGAGTTTTTGTTGTTGATGGCGTTGTCGGAGATTATCTCTGCAAAAAGTACGGTGATATAAAGGATACTCCACTTACTATACATATTAAGGATTCCCGCATTACATCCATGTCCTGCGATAATCAGGAATTACTGGAAGAGTTTACTGCTTATACCATGACCGATGAAAACAGTAACCGTGTAGGTGAATTTGCTGTGGGTACCAACCTTGCAGTTAAAAGAGTTATCGGTAATATCCTTCAGGATGAAAAAATTCCCGGCATTCATATTGCATTCGGCCACCCCTATGCTCAGCATACCGGTGCGGACTGGGTTTCCACTACGCATATAGACTGTGTGGGTCGAGATTTTGATATCTGGTTTGACGATGAACAGATTATGGAAAAAGGCACTTTTCTGATTTAACTTTTCCTGCAAAGATGATAAAAGAACTGAGAGA
>CAYYJL010000391.1:0-3422 GCA_964472245.1 uncultured Ignavibacteriaceae bacterium
TCAGCAGACTTAAGCTGTATGGTTGCGCCAGCAGCACTGAAAACAAGGGTTTGTTCGCTTGTGTTAAAGGCCGGGAATGAAACGGAATCAGGATAGAATGAAGAAACACTCTGCGGAGTATTCTTTGAGGAAAAAGTCACCTCTGCAGGGGGAAGCCCTGTTGAACTTTCCAATGAACCGGCCAGAATAACCAGAAGACCCTGCCCGGTAATGCTTGCAATCCGGTAAAAGGTACTTCTGATGCCAACATATAATGCCTGTTCATGCTCTTCAAGAGCTATCATATAAAATCCGTCAGCGGCTATATCATGAGTGGCGGAACTGAATGCCAGCAGCCAGAAAAAAGCCAGGGTATATCTCATATAATCATCTGCAGGAATGGTGAGAGCCACTCCGGCCAGCCCGGCACCGATGAACATCTGCATGGTAATAGTCCAAAACCGTTTGGTTTTGGTTAAATCCACCAGAGGGCTCCACAGCGGCTTGATAACCCATGGCAGGTATAACCAGCTTGTATATAAAGCAATTTCCGTATTGGAAACCCCCATCCGCTTATACATAATAACGGACAGCGTCATTACAATTATGTAGGGTATTCCTTCTGCAAAATATAAACTGGGAATCCACGACCAAGGATTACGCCGTGCAACTTTTGAAAATATCATATCCTCTGACTTTCTTGTTTAGGAATGGTGGTGGCTGTTTTTGGCTGAAGCCATAATAACAGCACCATAAGCAGGTTGATTTTCTGCCGGTGTAACTTCTATATCTTTTAATTGTTCACGAATCTTATCAGCCAACAGACGGGAAAAGAATGTATCGTTTGCAATCAACCCCCCAATGAACGCTACCTTTAGTCTGGCAGCAATAATTTTCTTTTTGATAGCCCTCAGGTGGGCAAGCAATTCATTGACGTTCCATTGCAAAATCTCTCCGGCAATTTTATCCCCCTGTTCCGCGCACTGTATCACTACCGGGGCAAATGATGCTAAATCAAAGTTTTGCCTGTATATACGGTTGATAAGATCTTCCGGATTGGAAATCTTAAATTGAGTAAACAACTGATTAGTTAACAGTGTGGGTTCACCCCTGCCGTCATAGTGTTTTGCTGCGGCAGCAAGCCCCATTTTGCCAATCATATATCCGCTGCCCTCATCCCCGATAAACCGCCCAAACCCGCCTACACGGTATATCCGTTCTTTTGAATCCTTCCCAAATAATATTGATCCGGTCCCTGCAATAAGGATACAACCCTCTCTTCCGGAAAAAGCTCCCTCAAGTGCAATTCTTGCATCACTTTCAACGGCAAAGTGTTTAATATGCAAATTGTTATTGGCGGAGTATTCAGCAAATCCTTTTTCCAAAATTTCTGCATCGGAGCGCCGTCCGGCACCGGTAACACCTGCCAAAACTGTATCAATTTGATTTTGGTTAATCTTTACCCGGTCAATACACTCTTTTATTAATCCGACAATGGTGGCAGAAACTGTTTCTGTACCAAGCATCAGAAAATTTGCCGGACCGCCCCAGCACTCATACAAGGGGGATTTATTTTTGTCAGCGATGATACAATGTGTTTTTGTACCACCGCCGTCAATTCCTATAAAATAACTCATTCTACAAAACAGGTATAGTTGTATTACAAATCAATGATTGACCCAAAAAGCCAAGAGTGAGCAGAACAATAAATCCTAGCACAAATTTCATTATCAACCTAATTCTCTCACGCTTCTTTTTTGCGACAACCGAACGATTTGTATGAGTCGAGTCTCTTTTATGATCACCCATTTTAGGCGACCATCCAGAATTTCTATCTGTCATACTTTTGGCCCCAGCCATAATTTGAACAATAATTATCACTGCAAAATACAAAATTTCTCATTTTTTTGACTTAAATTTCAATTTTTTGAAGAATTATGATTCTGTTTGGCACTACTTTTGGAGAATAATCACAATATTATAAGTGATATTGGATCAAAATTTACATTATCCTGCTTTTTAACGCAGGATAAGGCAAATATGTTTACAGAATACGCAGTATGTTCAAAAAATTCTCACAATTGAAAAATATTTCCTCTAAAAATGGAATGGTTGCCCTGATGATTTTTAATAGATTTACATCCTTTTTCTTATTTCTTCTCTTACTCGCTCTAAATCAAGTTTCAGCTCAAACAAAAGAAGACTGTTTAGCATGCCACTCTGATGACACCATGACAATGGAGCGTAAGGGAAAAGAAGTTTCTCTTTTTGCAGACGAAAAGAAAATTAACTCTTCCGTCCACGGAAAGTTGGAATGTGTTTCCTGCCACAAAGGATTTGATCCTGAAGAAATTCCCCATTATACAAAATATGAAGCAGTAAACTGTATCAGCTGTCATAAAGATGCGCCGGTGAAGCACTTGTTCCATCCGCAGATGATGAAGGCCGGCGGTACGGGAAACAGCCAGGATCTGAATTGTAAAGGTTGCCACGGAACTCATGAGGTTGCAAGAGTTGCAAAATCAAAAAACAGCGGTGCCCTCTCGTGTGAAAAATGCCACTCTGATCAGCATACCGAATTCCAAAGTTCAGCACATTTCCGTTCCATTGCAAAAGGGGTTAACGCTTTTACCGACTGTTCCTCCTGCCACAATACTCCCATAACTCTTAAAGCGATGAATTATGATACGCTTGCAGTAAAAAGAGCAGAAGAAAAACTCTGCCTCTCCTGCCATTTGGATGCACCTGAGGTCAGGGACCAGTTTAGTACTACAAAAGCATTTATCAGCGCTTATGACAAAAGTGTACACGGGAAAGCAGTCCTTAAAGGGAATGCGCAGGCAGCCGGATGCGTCGATTGCCATGGCGCACACAATATCAACAAAGGAAATGAAGCTTCCTCCCCTGTTGCCAAAAAGAACATCCCGGAGACCTGCGGTAAATGTCATGGCGATATCCTGAAGGAGTTCAAAGAAAGTTCACACGGCATTGCAGTCAGCAAAGGAAACAACGACGCACCTGTTTGTACAGACTGCCATGGAGAGCATAATATCCTTAAAGCTAATGATCCTAACTCACCGGTATCTTTCAAAAATGTTTCTGAACAGGTGTGCGCTCCATGCCATAATTCCGTAAAACTGGAAGCTAAATATGGTATGTCCGCAAACAGGTTTTCCACCTTTAAGGATACCTACCACGGGTTAGCGCTTGAGGGCGGATCAGCTTCAGTAGCAAACTGCGCAAGCTGTCATGGTGTGCATAATATTAAATCATCAAAAGATTCTACTTCAACTATTCATAAATCCAATTTGGTTAAGACATGCGGCAGCTGCCATCCGGGTGCAAATGAAAATTTCACTGTGGGTAAAATCCATGTTACACTCGAAAAAGAGGATGAACCGATTCTATATTACATCGCATTTGGATACCTGCTTATTATCGGT
>CAYYJL010000392.1:0-3406 GCA_964472245.1 uncultured Ignavibacteriaceae bacterium
GGACATTTGGTGCTGGGGGAGCATCTGCGATCTTTTATGATGGTCATATATTTGACGAAAATAATATCTGGGTTACCGGTTATTTTTATCATAACGGGGTGCCTCATAATGTGATTCGCTGGAATGGGGAAGAATGGCAGCCGAAGAGGGTATTGTATAGTTCCTCACAAGGTTCATCCTTCTCTGAAATACTGAGCATGCTTGCAATTGCACCGCAGGATATATTCTTTTCAAACATTACTCAATGGGATGGAGAACAATTTCTTGCTATACCATTTACAATAGAATTTACAGGTATAATTAAAACAATATGGGGTAAATCAACAAATAATTTTTATATGGCAGGTGCTTACGGCAATCTTGCACAATTCAAGGACGGCACTTGGGTAAAACTCAATAGCGGGGTAGATGTTGAAATCCATGATCTTTATGGAGTTACCGGAACAGACGATAAAACAGTTATATACGGAGCAGCATCGAATAAGCTATCAACCGGAGCTAAGAAAATATTCCGTATTTATGAGAATAATCAACTTAATTATATGGAATGGCCGGAAAGTTTAGATGTAACATCAGTTTGGGGTCCCTCCGAAAGAAAACTATATGCTGCCGGTTCCGGTGTGCATGAATACAATGGTTCGTGGAAGCTGATTAGTGAAATAGATTATATCTACAGTGAGGCAGTAAGAGGGGAGAGCTATAACAATATTTTTGCAGCCGGACATTTCGGGCTTTTATCTCATTTTAACGGAGTAAACTGGAAAAATCTAAAAGAGTTTGCTTCGAATGTTCTATTTCAGCGAATAGACGTTAAGGGTGACTTGGTATTGTTGACTGGCTCTTCCGGCGGTTTGGGGTTCATTGCTTTAGGAAAAATGGATTAATAAAAAAAAAGGTTAAGTATGAAAAAGTTGGGTTTATTATTGTTAATACTTCAAATAACAGGTAGTCTGTTCTATATAACAGCATAATCACTAAAAAGATGACCCTGCTCAAATAACGACATTTGTCGCCTCAGTTTATACGGTACACCTTTTATTATGAGTACCACAAAAGAGAAAAACCCCGAAATCCCCGGGGTTTTTCTGTGAAATGATGACTGCTTGGCAAGCAAATCTTTAACCGGCTCCGGATCTGAAGTGCGGCAGGAATATTTTGAAAACGGGAATTTCTAAGGGTTATTGTGCCCCGCCCTTAATACTTCGCAGAGATCAAAAAAAAGTCGTATATTGAACGATGAAGTAACTGTTAAATTTGCAATGAGGGGTTAGTTACATTCTCCCAAAAACGCTCCGGAAAATTGCAGATTTACAGAGTACATGCTGTATTTCTATTGTAAAATAATACCGGACATCCGCCGTGTTAACGAACTTTATTAATAATTTCACCCTGCTTTTTACAGCCACGTTTCTCTATTCCTATATCATATCCCGGCTTCCAAAAGATTCTTTAGCCAGGCAGATACTAACCGGACTCATTTTCGGGGTTGTTACCATTGTGGGGATGTCCGTCCCTTACGTGTTTACTCCCGGGATAATTTTTGACCAGCGCTCGGTTATGCTGACGCTCGTGGGTGCTTTTGCGGGACCTGTGGCAACGGTTATTACCGCAGTTATCACTGCAATCTATCGTATAATAATCGGCGGAGCGGGGGTGATTACCGGTGTGCTGACAACCGCAGCTTCAGCCGGTATAGGTTTAGTTTTTTATATGTTAATCAGACAGGGGCGGATAAAAGTTAATTTTTTAAGTTTAACCATCCTCGGGGTTATTACACATGTTCTGATGTTAGCACTTATGCTTACCCTGCCCGGGGATGCCGGAATCAAAATTATAACTACCATGGGTCCGGCCATTATGCTCATTTTTACATTTTCAACCGTAGTAACCGGACTGGTTCTTAAAGATATGGAGATTAGACAGGGGCAGAATGAACGGGTGCTGCAAAGCGAAAAAAAATACCGTTTTCTTTTTGAATCCATGACACAGGGAGTAACCTACCAAAACAGCAGAGGAGAGATTACATCCTCTAATCCCGCTGCAAAAAGAATATTGGGGTTAAGCGAGGACGAAATTCTGGATAAAACTTCACATGATACCGGGTGGCGTGCCACAAAGGAAAATGGGGAGGATTTCCCGGGAGATGAACATCCCGGAATGGCAGCACTGAGAACAGGAAAACCGGTAAAAGATACGATCATGGGAATCTACAATCCACGGGAAGGGAGCAGGCGGTGGATAATGATAGATGCAATACCGCAGTTCAGGGGAGGGGAAAATAAGCCATACGAAGTATTTACCATTTTTGAAGATATAACGCCGTTAAAAAATAATGAGCAGTTAATAAAAGCGGCTTTGGTGCGGGTTGAAAAAAATGAAGCACTTCTGAAAGAAGCAGAAAGAATTGCGAAAATTGGGGCATGGGAATATGATGTTGAATCCGGACATATCGAATGGTCAGAGGGAGTTTTTACAGTCTATGAAGTTTCTACCGGGGTAGTTCCTTTCTTAGATGAGATTATTCAGTTCTGCAAGGAAGAATATAGGAACGAACTTATTAAAGCGATGGAGATGTGCTTAAGTGAAAATAAGGCATTTGAATTGGAGTTGCAGATCATAACAGGCAGGCAAAATGAAAAATGGATAAAAGCAATAGGAAATGGGTTTGCAGACAACACAGGAAAAGTGGTGCGTGTAAGGGGCATTGTACAGGATTTAACAGAAGCAAAACTTGCAGCACTGCAGATGGCGGAGAGTGAGAAAAGATACCGGCTGCTGGCTGATAATATCAAAGATGTAATTGTGCTGCTAGATGAAAAACTTTGTTATTCATATGTGAGTCCTTCCGTGGCAGCGGTACGAGGATACAGCGGGTCAGAACTGATGGGGACAAGTTATATTGATTATGTGCACAGCGATGACAAGGAAAGAGTGCAGACCTGGTTAGACAGGGTGCTGCAGGGCACCAGTGATGAAATATCCCAGATGTACAGAATTGACAGAAAATCCGGCGGATATATATGGGTTGAAGTAAAAACCCAGCCGATAGTTGATGAAAAATCCGGAAGGGCCCGGCTGGTTTTAAGCAAGAGGGAGATTACCTCAAGAATTGAGGCAATGAACAAACTGCGGGAGTCTGAAAGAAAATATAAAACACTTTTTGAACATCAGCCGAATATAATATGGGAAGAGGACTTTTCTGCAGTAAAGGAGAGGATTGAGGTGCTGCAAAAAGAAGGGGTAACCAATCTTGGTGAGTATTTAAAGGCCAACAAAGATGAACTCGGTAATCTGGCTTCCTTGGTGGAAGTAATACAAATTAATAACGCAACAATGTATATACTGGAAGCAGATTCAAAAGATGAAGTTACAAGAAAACTCCCCTATTATTTTGATACACCGGAAG